>NZ_JBFHGM010000198.1:0-9677 GCF_041583095.1 Draconibacterium sp. | reverse complement strand
GACACACAGTTACTGGGGGCGGCGGAACACGAAGGGGTTTCTTACAATATGTACCACAAAAATCGCATGTTGATGCTAAACCTCTCGTATTCGATATTTGATTTGAAGAAGAAGTAAGCATCTACAATTAGAAATAGAGTGCATTAAGGGACGAAGAAATTAACTATTGCTTTAGGCAAGAAATGGGATCCGATCTGTATTTTCTAAAAATTGCAAGGACTGGGGCCTTGATTTCAAGAAAAAGTTTTCCAAATAAAAAAACCTCGCAGTTAAAACTACGAGGTTCACAATTATATCGTAAATGTATTTTATACCACAGTATTCGTCTCGATATCAGGGAAGATCAAACTTGGCTTAAATGTTTTGGCTTCCTCGAAATCCATTAAAGCGTACGAAATGATAATTACCACATCGCCAACAGCTACTTTGCGCGCAGCAGGGCCATTCAAACAAATGGTACCTGATCCGCGTTCGCCCCTGATAACATAAGTCTCTAAACGCTCGCCGTTGTTAATATTAACAACCTGTACTTTTTCGTTCTCAATAAGGTTTGCCGCGTCCATCAAATCTTCGTCGATGGTAATACTTCCAACATATTGCAGGTTCGCCTCGGTAACGGTAACCTTGTGTATTTTCGATTTACAAACTTCAATTTGCATAACTATGCTTATTTCGGTCTTAAAAAACTATATTGTCAATTAACCTGATCTTTCCGCAAAAAACAGCAACACATCCAACTTTTGTAGAATCTTCGTCCCAGTTTTTCACCGGTTGCAGCTGTTCGTCGTCAACGATCTCAAAATATTCAACATCCAGAAATGGGTTCTTGTTTATCGTTTCTGTTACCCAATCCGTGATTTCTTGTACGGATTTCTGCCCCTTAAGTTCTTTGGCTTTAAACAAAGTCTCCGAAATTACGGCTGCATTTTTCCGCTGTTCTTCCGTCAATAATTCGTTTCGCGAGCTCATGGCCAAACCACTTTCTTCGCGAATAATGGCGCAAGGTACAATTTCCACAGGAAGTTGCAGTTGTTTCACCATATTTTTAACAATGGCCAATTGCTGAAAATCCTTCAATCCGAAGTAGGCTTTGGTAGGTTTTACCATGTCGAAAAGGCGGCTAACCACCTGTGCTACACCATTAAAGTGTCCCGGGCGATGTTTGCCTTCCATCACCTCTTCTAATTTTCCAAAGTTAAATTTACGTTTATCCGGTTCGGGGTAAACCTCCTTTGCATTGGGTGCAAAAACGATTGAACAACCTGTTGGCTCCAATAATTTCATATCGTTTTCGAGTGTGCGCGGATAACGTTCCAAATCGGCCGGATCGTTAAATTGTGTTGGATTTACAAAAATACTTACCACCACAACCGGATTTTCCGAAACGGCCTGTTTTACCAACGAAATATGGCCTTGATGTAGTGCCCCCATAGTGGGTACAAAACCCACTGTTCTACCTTGGGCAAGGTGCTGTATTTCAGACTGTAACTCTTGTACTGTGCTAACCAGTTTCATAGCTTAAAAATTGCGGCTGCAAAGTAAGTAATTTTAATTGGTAAAACAGCATAAAAAAGAAGTATAGTGACTGAAACTAACGAACTTAACTTGACTATTCGCATATTTTTATTACTTTTGCAAACTGTTTTTTAACTGCACTTATAGGTTCATGGAAAAGAAAAGAATCCTTTATATTTCACAGGAGATTACCCCTTATTTACCAGAAAGCGAAATGTCGGAGATTGGACGTTACCTGCCACAGGGCGTTCAGGAGAAAGGGAGAGAGATTAGAACTTTTATGCCGCGTTATGGCTGCGTAAACGAACGTAGAAATCAGTTGCACGAGGTAATCCGTTTATCGGGTATGAACCTTGTGATTAATGATGCGGATCATCCACTTATCATAAAAGTGGCATCGATACAAGCTGCCCGTATGCAGGTATATTTTATCGATAATGAAGATTATTTTCAACGCAAGGCCGTATTACACGATGACGACGGGAAAGAGTTTGAAGATAACGACGAACGTGCAGTATTTTTTGCCCGTGGTGTGCTCGAAACGGTAATTAAGTTACGCTGGGCACCCGATATTATTCATTGCCACGGCTGGTTAACTTCGTTGGTACCTTTATACATTAAAAAGTATTATTACAACGATCCGTTATTTAAAAACTCAAAACTGGTTTATTCGGTTTATAACGACGATTTTAAGCAAACACTCGACAGCCGGTTTAACGAGAAACTGTTGCTTGAAGGTATTACAACCGACGATGTAAAAATGATAGAAGAGCCAACTTTTGCCAATGTTAGCAAAATGGCTATCGATTATTCGGATGCGGTTATACAGGGAACCGAAACGATTAACGCCGACGTTAAAAATTATATTAAGGATAGCGAAAAGTTATTCCTGGATTTCCAACCAAAAGAAACATACATTGATGCCTACAACGAGTTTTACGATAAAGTGTAAGGCTTCGGTGTTAAAGAATCAAAATTATATTTAAAAAGTTCAATTTTACTCCGATTTCAGAAACGCTCTCGTGGTTATTTTTTATGTTTGTGTAATTTTTCGGAAATCAGAAAATTGAAGAGGCAATCCAGGCTGTTTAAATAGGCTAATTTGCATTGGCTGCAGTGGGTAAGCTTCCTAAAATAAATTGGAATTATTGACATGAAATACAATACAGTGCAGTTGTTAAAAATAGTTGGAGGATTATTCGTTCTTGTAAACATAATGGTTGCCTGCAACAGCGAACAAAACGATTTGGGGCTGGGCATCCTTCCTGATGAAGACCTGATTAATGTTCGAAATATTTCTGTTTCGGATAAAATTGCATCCTATACGTTTACTGAAGATGGAATTATTACCAATAAAGGTGCAACAAACCTGTTGGGAACCCTGAACGATCCGGTTTTTGGAAAAACAACAGCAAATTATGCAACGCAGTTCCGCTTAACTTCATTTCCTGATTTTGGAACCAACCCGGTAGTTGATTCTGTTCGTTTGTACTTGTTTTATAGAAATATATACGGCGATACGATTACTACGCAGCATGTTAAAGTGTACGAAATGGAAACGTACCTCGACCCGGATGCTGAATACACTCAGGATATTGATTTGAAATCGATGGCTTCGGATGTTCCGCTTGCCGAATTTGATTATACACCAAAAGTGGTGCTGGATTCTGCAACTCAGGATACTAACTACCAGTTGCTGACCATTCCGCTGGATAATACATTAGGAGAAAAGCTGATCGGAGCCGATTCGCTGGATATGATCAGTAACGATGTATTTCTTCAGTATTTTAAAGGCCTTTTGCTCGAAAGTGCTGATGTTTCAGGAAAAGGTTCATTGGTAACCTTGCACACTGCATCTACCAGTACTTTTCAGGGATCGGCGTTATTGGTATATTATAACAACGACGAAAACACTGTGTTGTTGGAAGATGATGAAGATCCCGATACCTTATCGCAGGCCTACCTGATAACTAAATATAGTTTGCGGGTTAACGAATTTAAACACGACTACACCGGTGCACCGTTCCTGGACGATCTTGATCAGGAAGACGAAGAAAGCGACCTGATTTATGTGCAGCCAACCGGAGGATTAAAATCGCGGATCACAGTTACAGGTCTTGAAAGCTGGAAAGACTCGGTTAACATGGGTATTAATAAAGCTGAAATTATTTTTCATGTTGATACCACTGCAAGCGATATTCATAATTATCCGCCACCAAACCAGCTGATGTTTACCTTTGTGGCACCCGACGGAGAAGAGTACCGCCCCATTGATTACTTCTTTAATCCTACGTTTTACGGTGGAGTTTTAGATACCAGTGATTACACCTATACCTTTAATATTACGCAGCATGTTCAGCGTATTATCGATATAACCGATCCTGACCATGATGATTTTGTTGGAAACCAGGGATTTTACCTGACAACCGGTCGACGTGCTGATATTGCCAACCGGGTAATATTAAAAGGAGCAAAACAGGGTGGTGTTGATATGCGGATAACGTATTCAAAATTTTTGGACTAAGCAGCTCTTCATACTTATCATTCCCCCATTTATAGCACTTTTATAGTGGTTTGTGATGTTGTGCTTATTTTCAAAGGATGTAGTATTTAATCCCGGTTAAATATGATTCGCTTTAATAAAACAGGGCACAAATTGAATAATGGCATGTTTATATCCACGAAAACCTTTATTTTAGCGGCCTTTACCAACAACTAAAATTATTTAAACCACTTAACCGGTGATGAATGCCGAAAATGGAACGGTTTTTTGTTTTTGGCAAACCACAAAAATTAAATTCATGAAACCACTATTTTATTGCGCCGTATTCTTGGTGCTGTCTATTTCCTGTACAAATCAAAGTGATAAGGACCCGGCTTCAGCCATTGCTGTTGAAGATTATAGCCAGTATGTAAATCCGATGGTTGGAACAAGTACCATGGGACATACCTTTCCGGGAGCTACCGCACCCTTTGGAATGGTGCAACTGGGGCCGCAAACCGATATGCAGCCTTATTTTAATCCCGATGGCAGCTACAATAAAAAAACCTATGAATATTGTGCGGGATACCAATATCGCGATACTACCATAATTGGTTTTGCACACACTAATTTTAGTGGAACCGGCCACTCCGATTTGGGCGATTTTCTGGTGATGCCAACCACCGGCGCTTTGGTGCTCGATCCGATAAAAACCAACGACGGAAGCAAAGGGTTCTATTCGGTTTTCTCGCATGATGACGAAAACGCAGCCCCAGGATATTATAGCGTAAAACTTGATGATTATAATATTGATGTGGAACTAACGGCATCAGAGCGGGTGGGTTTTCACCAGTATGCATTCCCCGTAAGCGATGAAGCGCACATTATTCTCGACCTGGTTTATAACATTTATCATTACGATGAGAAAAACGTGTGGACATTTTTGCGTGTTGAGAATGATTCGCTGATTACCGGTTACCGTCAGACAAAAGGGTGGGGCCGCACGCGAAAAGTGTTTTTTGCCATGCAGTTTTCAAAACCTTTTAAGAGTTACGGACACAAAAAGTACGACGAGAATAATTACGACGGGCACTACCGGTATTTCGATCAGGAGAAAAACTTCCCTGAAATGGCCGGACGAAATATAAGGGCTTATTTTAATTTCGATACGGCTGAAAACGAAAAGCTAAAAGTAAAATTTGCCTTGTCGCCGGTAAGTATGGCAGGTGCCTTAAAAAATATGGAGACCGAAATTCCGCACTGGGATTTCGAAAAGGTAAAAGCCGAAACGCAACAAAAATGGAACAACGAACTGGCAAAAATAGAGGTAGAAAGTATCTCGGAAGAGGATAAACGCACATTTTACACCGCGCTGTATCATACTTTACTTAGCCCGATTGTGTACGAAGACGTAGATGGCAGTTACCGAGGCCTCGATCAGAACATCCACCAGTCGGAAGGATTCACCAACTACACCATTTTTTCGTTGTGGGATACTTACCGTGCTTTGCATCCTTTCTTTAACCTCGTTCAGCCGTCGCGTAACAACGACATGATTAAATCGATGTTGGCTCATTACGACCAGAGTGTGCACCATATGCTACCGGTTTGGAGCCATTATGCCAACGAAAACTGGTGTATGATTGGTTATCACTCCACCACCGTTTTGGCCGATGCTGTAGTAAAAGGAGTGGGCGATTTCGACCGGAAGCGGGCACTGGAAGCAGCTGTAACAACCGCTAAAGTTCCCTATTTTCACGGAATTGGCGATTATATGAAATACGGTTTTGTTCCCGAGGACAAAAGTTTGTACTCCGTTTCGAAAACCTTGGAGTATGCGTTCGACGACTGGTGTATTGCACAGATTGCCAAAAACACCGGAGATGAAGCTATCGAAAACGAGTTCCTGGAACGCTCAAATGCTTACAAAAAAGTGTACGATCCTTCCATTGGTTTTATGCGTCCGAAACTATCAAACGGCGAGTTTCGCAAGGAATTCGATCCGCTGGATACACACGGACAGGGATTTATTGAGGGTAATGCCTGGAATTACGGCTTGTACGTTCCACATAAGGTGGAAGACATGGTGCAGCTAATGGGCGGAAAATCACGTTTGTCGGGAATGTTGGACTCATTGTTTACCATGGAGTTGGACGATAAATACATTGAAAAGAACGAAGATATTACCCGCGACGGAATGATCGGAAATTATGTGCACGGCAACGAACCGGGGCATCATATTCCGTTTTTGTACAACTACACCGACGAGCCATACAAAACTCAAAGCCGCGTGCGCATGATCATGAAAACCATGTACGGCGCCGAAGTGAACAGTTTGTGTGGTAACGACGATGCCGGACAAATGAGTGCCTGGTACATTTTTAACAGTTTGGGTTTTTATCCGCTGGCACCCGGATCGGAATACTACGAGTTGGGAAGTCCTTCGGTGAAAAAAGCAGTCGTTTCTTTTGAAAATGGAAACCAGCTGACCATCACAGCCAAAAATCAAAGCGAAGAGAATGTGTACGTCAGTAAAGTTACCTTAAACGGAACTGAAATTGATGGCACAAAAATCTCACACTTCGATTTAATAAAAGGAGGAGAACTGGTATTTGAAATGAGCAATCAGGCAACGAAATAATTAATTCCTTGCTTTAAGGTTGTGCCCGTGTGCTTCATGAGGATTAGTAGCGAGCGAAAGTCAGCACGGAATTTATGGAATGCTTAATTTGAAATATATTCGTATTAAAATTAAAACTCATGAAGAAAGTATTACTGTTACTGGCCAACGGATTCGAATTTTTCGAGGCAAGTGTATTTATCGATGTAATTGGCTGGAACCTTGAAGAAGGCGACAACTCAACAAAACTATACACCTGCGGGGTAACCAAAGAGGTTAAAAGTTCGTTCGATCAGACTTTGGTGGTTGATTACCGGATTGATGAGATTGATGTAAATGATTTTGACGCCCTTGCGCTTCCCGGAGGTTTTGAGGTTTATGGTTTTTACAACGATGCCTACAGCGATAAATTCCTTGATCTGATTCGGGCATTCCGGACAGGTAATAAAGTAATTGCATCCATTTGTGTGGGCGCATTGCCTTTGGCAAAAAGTGGTGTTTTAAAAGGGAAAAACGGAACAACTTACCGAAGTGCGGTTAGGCGCGAAGCCCTGCAAAATTTTGGCGTAAATGTGTTGGATCAGCCCATTGTGCTCGACGATCAGTTGATAACATCGTGGAACCCTTCAACAGCCGTTGACGTGGCATTATTGCTGCTTGAGTTGTTAACCTCGAAAGAAAATGCTGAAAAGGTTCGGCAGCTGATGGGCTTTTAAAATGCTTGAGATCAAAAATCATGATTGAAATTTCAACCGATAAGGAAAAGCTCGATATCCGGGCTATTCACAGTTATTTGGCGAACGAATCGTATTGGGCAAAAGGGCGCACCCTGGAAACTGTACAACGCTCGATAGAAAATTCACTTTGTTTTGGTGTATACCTCGAAAACAGACAGGTTGGTTTTGCACGCGTAATCACCGACTATGCTGTTTTTGCCTGGCTGCTCGATGTTTTTATTCTTCCTGAATACCAGGGAAATGGATACGGCAAAAAGCTCATAAGAGCCATTATGACACATGATAATCTGCAGGGCTTGCGCCGCTGGGGTCTGGGAACCGATGATGCTCACGGATTGTACAAACAGTTTGGGTTTGCGCCTGTTCAGAAACCCGAAAATATGATGGAGATTATACAAACAAGTCACCAGTAAAATAGTCCTTACGTTTATTGTGTGCGAGAAGACAGCCAACTCAAAAGTCAGCTCAAATAAATCGTTACTAAAATTCGTAATATTTACGTAAGAATAAACTCCTTAACCCCGGTTATTTAACGTTTTATAAAAACCTAGGTTTGTTTGAATCATGTCAGGCTGCATTTAAAAATTTTCAGAATAATGTCTTCCTGCCAACGTATTGCCCCCCTTTTTGGGGTAGTAGTAAAACAACTGAAGTTTCGAAAACCGGTTACAAGCTCTAATAAAAAAAATAGCTCAGCCCGTTAAGCACTCAAAGTCGCATTCAGCTTAATCATAAATCAGAATACCGGTTCCTCGAATGCCTGAAAACAAGTAATGTTCCGGTAGCCAGTGGCTTGGAGTAATGAAATTATCCCCGGAATTAAACAAATACTAAAATAAAAGCGTTTATTAATGCAATTAAAGCACTTGAAATACTACAAAATATATGTTTAAAAATCTTCTGAATTGACAGGATGAAGCCCATGATGAGAAATTGAGTTGTTGAAAATAGTGTAGCAATTCAATAAAAATCGAAGAACCTTAAGATTATGTTAAAAAGTAAAATACTGCAATTAATCGATTTTGAGAAGGTTAATACCCTGCTTGAAGGTTTTAATAAATCAACTGGTTTTGTAACGGCAATATTAGACCTCGAGGGTAATGTGCTGTCAAAATCAGGATGGCGGCAAATATGTACTCACTTTCATCGTGTACATCCCGAAACTGCTCAAAACTGCACCAGCAGCGATACGGTGTTGGCAGGTCAAATGGACAAAGGCGAAAAGTACCATTGTTACCGGTGTTTAAACGGATTAATTGATGTTGCCGTTCCCATAGTTATAAAAGGTGAACACATTGCCAATTTGTTTTCCGGCCAGTTCTTTTTTAAATCTCCCGACCCGTTTTTTTTTAAGAAGCAAGCACAAAAATATGGGTTTAATGAAGAAAAGTACCTGGAAGCACTTGATAAAGTACCGGTTATTAATGAAGAGAAAGTAAAAACAATTATGGAATTTCTGCTCGACATGACGAACCTGATTAGCGATATCACATTTCAGAAGCAGGAATTAATGGATTTGAACGATGCCTTGCGAACCAGCGAAGAACGTTACCGGCTTATTCTGGAAAACAGTATGGATGCAATAATCCTTAAAACAGCCGATGGAGCAATTCTTTCGGCGAATAAGGCAGCATGCGAAATGTTTCAACGCTCGGAAGAAGAAATTTGCAAAGTAGGTATAAATGGATTAGTTGTGCCGAATGATCCGGGATTTGCAGCGATTCTTGAAGAGCAGAAGCAAAAAGGCCGGGCTAAAGGTGAACTTTTTATGCGGAGAAAAGATAACGAAGTTTTCCCTGTTGAGATTTCATCGTCGGTTTTTGCCGATCACGAAGGGTTTAACCGGGTAAGCATGATTATCCGCGACATTACCGAAAGAAAAAAATCGGAAGAGAAAGTGCGGCAAAAGGATATTGAGTTTAGAAAACTCTCAGCAAATGTTCCCGATTTATTGTTTCAATTTACCCGAAAAGCCGATGGCAGTTATTGTATTCCCACCGCATCTGAAGGCATAAAGAATATATTTGGCTGTAAACCCGAAGATGTTGTAGATACGTTTGAACCCGTAAGCAGAGTAATCTATCCGGAAGATGTGGACAGAGTGATCAGCGATATTGAATATTCAGCAGAGCACCTGACTTACTTTAGTTGTGAGTTTAGGGTAAAAATACCGGGAAGAAAAATTCAATGGATTTATTCCCGATCAACACCTGAAAGATTACCTGATGGAAGCATTACCTGGTATGGCTTTAATATGGATATTACCAAAGTTAAAGAAACAGAACAGGCACTCCAAAACGCAAAAGAAATTGCCGAGCGGAAT
>NZ_JBFHGM010000197.1:0-9921 GCF_041583095.1 Draconibacterium sp. | reverse complement strand
CCTTCCATATCTTCCTTCATCCGGGCAATACGGTTGTAGCTCATCCCGTCTTTGTTGGTGTACCGAGTGTAGCTTGTGCCATCAAAACGAACAACACCGGCGGAAGTGCCGAACCACATAAAATCATTTTTATCCTGCAATACACAAAATATCTTGTTGGTGGGTAATCCGTCGGCAATTGTATAGTTTGTTATAAACGGATTTTGTCCGCAAACAAGCTGAGTGATACATAAAATTAGTGTTGGTATTAACAGAAATTTTTTCACTACTCAATTGATTTGGAATATTTGGAAACAGCTTCCTTAAACTCATTGTATTTTCTTCGCGAAATAGCCAATTCCGTTTGGTCGTCCATAATGGCATAATTGCCTTCGAAACTCGAAAATCCCCTAAGAAAATTTAAGTTTATCAAGGTGGATTTATGGATGCGGATAAAGATAGAAGGATCAAGAATCTTTTCAATATCTCCAACCGGTCTGCTCGATACTACTTTGTCGAGACCCGAAAGATGAAGTACGGAATAGGCTCCATCAGCTTCGATATACCTGATTTTTTCGATTTCAATAATCTGAAAACCAAACTTTTGGATTACCGTTATTTTAGGAGCAAAAACAAACCCTTCGTTGGCCTGACGGGTAAGATTGTTTAACGATTCGCCATACGTTTTTTGTATATCCTGGTTCTGCCGGCGAAGATCGAGATGCGATGTTGCCTTGTTTACTGCTTCCTTTAATTCTTCCGGATCAATAGGTTTTAGCAGGTAATCAATGGCGTTTGTTTTAATGGCACGTAAGGCATATTCTTCGTAGGCTGTGGTAAAAATAATGGCGTAATCTTCTTTTTTTATGCTATCCAGAAAATCGAAGCCATTTTCTCCGGGCATTGAGATATCGAGGAAGATTAATTGCACATCCCATTTTTTTAATAATTCGCGCCCCTGGTTTGCCGAGCTTGCCGTATCGCAGATGTTTATATTCGGACAATTGCGTTGAAGCAGGATCTTCAAAGCCTCCTGCACGTTCTTTTCGTCGTCTATTATTATGGCGTTGTAAGCAGTCATTCCTAACAAAGATAGAATTAATTGTAAAAAATATTTTGTTTTTATATAAGCGGTAGGTTCTGGCAAATAAGCGGTAGGTTCTGGCGAATAAACGGTAATTTTTACTCTTTCTAATCTCCCATATTTTATCACGTTTTTCAACAGTTTTAGTGCTTAACATGACATTAACACAGGTATAATGGACTGATAATAAAAGATTAAAAAGTCTTTAACATTCAATTAACAGGATCCTTTTAAACTTTATCCATATATTTCAGTCACAGAAAGCGAAAACAATTAAATAAAGAAAACAAGTTATGAAACAATTAAACAAAGTTCTTTTAACACTTGCGCTTGCATTAAGTGCAGGAGTTGTTATGGCGACAGGAAACCTAAGTGTAAGTATTTCGGAAGGCGAAGGTGCTGAGGCGCATGTTCGTGTTAGCAATGCGGTAGAAAGCCAGTTTGAAATGGAAATCCGCAACAGAAGCAACGATATTATTTATTACAAGCAAATTCAGCAACCAATGAAACTGGTTTTAAACACTTTTGATTTCTCAAAACTTAGCGATGGAGAATACACCTTTTTGGTGAAGCTTGACAATGAACAAAATATGACCACGCTCGCAGTAAAAGGCGGCGATGTAAAAGTTGTTGATCAGGTGAAACAGGTTGATCCGTATTTCGGGTTATACAATGATCGATTAGACATCTCATACCTGAACTATGGAGCTGGCGATGTAAAATTGTATCTGTATGATGAA
Source organism: Draconibacterium sp. (assembly GCF_041583095.1). Classification (NCBI taxonomy): domain Bacteria; kingdom Pseudomonadati; phylum Bacteroidota; class Bacteroidia; order Marinilabiliales; family Prolixibacteraceae; genus Draconibacterium; species Draconibacterium sp. Next base: position 8,118 of record NZ_JBFHGM010000197.1, on the reverse strand, counting down.
AAAAGCAACAGTTTGATTCATGAAGATGTACTGGGATCGGAGTTTGCCTTACATCACGCCATCGATCTTTCGAAACTTAACAATGGCAGCTACGAGGCCGTTTTGGTAAGTAACAACGGAACATATGAATACGAAATAACTCTCAATTAGCATTTTTCGTAAGTATAGTTAGATTAGTTAGTTTTGGTAAAGCGAATCCGATGGGGTTCGCTTTTTTTTTGTAAAAATTGGAGTTTGGCAGTATCCAGTTTTCGTCTACCAATCAACAATGAAACACTTTAATCACGAACAGAATACACCTTCTTATCTGTAAATGATTGAGATACTTCTCTTTCGCTGGCTTGAGGTTCCATAGTTTTTCCTCGTCAAGTTTGCACATTAACATGTAATTAACATGCTCCTGAAATGCCTTCTATTATTGGGCTACGGCCTTTTGATTTATGATAATGTTTAAAGAATAGTGAAAAAATATGAACAAAAGTAGGAATTGATTCCTTTCTCTGGTAGAAAACAATTAGAAATCAGAATTTAAAAATTTACAAACATGAAAACTTTATTTGTAGGAATTATTGCAATGTGTGTAACAAGTGTTGCCTTGGCATCAGGAAATTTGAGAGTGAACATGGAAGCCAACGAAAATGAGGCAACGGTGGTTGAAATCTCGAGCGGTGAAATGGTTCACTTTGAGATTGAATTAACAGACGAATACGGAAACAGTATTTACGAGATGAATTCAGAAGTTCCGAGAAGTGAGATGGAGAAACGTTATGACTTTTCGGCACTTGATAATGGTATTTATTGGTATTCTGTAAGAACTGGTGATGAAGAAATTCGTAAGCAGTTATCAATTGAGTACGGCGAAGTTGAAGTAATGGATGTGCGAAAAACAGTAGACCCATACTTTTTTCAGGAAGGAGATCAGATTAAACTTTCGTATTTGAACTTCGAAAATGAAAATATTAATTTGTATGTATACGAAAACAATACTTTGTTGACGGAAGTAGCTTTGGGCAAGGATTTTGCAATACACAAGTCCATCGACTTATCCGAATTGAATTACGGAGTGTACGAGGTAGTATTGACTAATGAAAATGATATTTACGAACATAGTGTAGTAATTGATTAGAGGCTGAATGATGAGAAAAGGTAAGGCGGATTCGTGGGAATTCGCCTTTTTTATTGAATTAATTTCATACAACTGTTTTCAGTCTCCTTGTCTTTTAGTTATTGATTTTCGGTAAAAAAAGTAGTGGTTTGCCATTGATAAATAGGAAGAACTTTTCGCTTTGTTATATGTTTTAGTGCTATCAAAAAAAATACTTCAACATGAAAACAATTATTACCATTTTATTGGCCCTTATTTTTGTTCCTGCATTTTCGCAACCTCATGCCAACGTAAAAACCGGAGATAAAATCATTGATTTTACTGCACAGTTAATTGATGGAAGCGAAGTTCCAATAACCAAATTATACAATGAGTCGCCGCTTGTTCTGATTGTTCTGAGGGGCTGGCCCGAATATCAGTGTCCGGTTTGTACCCGCCAGGTAGGGGAGTTTGTTTCCGAAGCCGATCAATTTAAAAAGTACGGTGCAAAGATTCTTATGATTTATCCGGGGCCATCGGAAGTTTTGCAGGAAAAAGCAGAAGAATTTGCTGAAGACTTTACTTTTCCTGAAGGATTTTATTTTGCCCTAGATCAAAACTATTCCATGATAAATAAATACGGCCTGAGATGGGATGCGCCAAAAGAAACAGCTTATCCTTCGACATTTGTAGTTGACAAAGCAGGTAAAGTACGTTTTGTAAAAGTAAGCTCGAGTCACGGAGGAAGGGCTGATGTGGAAGAAGTTGTTGCGGCTTTGAAGGAGTTATAGCAAAATAAAAGCCGGCTCTTTTCGGAACCGGCTTCACAACAACTTATATAGCCTTAACGTTCTTAAAATTTTCTCAAATAAATATCACCACTAACGGTTTTAAGTTTGATATCCTTGTCTCCTCCGTTTAAGGTAAGCTTACGATTGGTACCTACCCAAGAGATTTCATCCGCATCACCGTCATCAAAGCTCACGTTCGAATAAACATCGCCTGTAACCGTCGACAAATCAATCTTTGCATTCAAGCTTTTTGGGATTGAATAATCGATAAATCCACTGATAGAATTTACATCCATTTTACCTTCGCAGGCAATCAGTTCAATTTCTCCCGAAATGGTTTTTACACTAAAGTTGAGGTTCTTCGGAACTTTTACCGAATATTCAATATCCATTTCGAAATTACAAAACTCTTTCTTTCCCGCTTTTTCCTTCATTCCGTCGAAGTCAATTTTCTCAACAATTTCAGCTTTCCCGGGTGTCTCGTTTACGCTTAGCTCATAATAATCGTTGTATTGATTGTCATCGATGTTTACGTTGGCATGGAATTCAACGTAATCTTTATCCCAGGCTTCAATTCTGATAGTATCGGCAAAATCAAGCTTCAGTTCTGTTTTTTTTCCTTTCGTCTCAATTTTTTTATCGACAACTTTCTGGGAAAATCCCAGCACAGCCGATCCTAAAAGTATGATTGAAAGTAGTATCGTTTTTTTCATGGCTTCTTACTTTTTGCGTAGGTAAATATTACCTGAAACCGCTTTCAAAATCAACTTCTGTCCACCACCGTTCAAGGTATACGCACTGTGATTTCGGTGTTTGATGGCGCCCATACCGTCGGCGCGCGAGTCTTCATTTTCGCCCGACTGGCTTTTAAGATCGAGGTTGTTATATATGTTTCCTGTTATGTTGTTTACTTCGAAAGTAGCTTTACTGGTGGCCGGAACGGTCACATCAATAAAACCGCTGACAGAAGCCAGTGAAGTTGGTTCGTTTTGGTTGAGACTGTTGAAAACCGCTTCGATATCACCACTGGTTGAACTTACGGTGAAAGGTCCTTCACAGTTGTTCAGTTTTACATTGGCAGTAAGTGTCTTAATCTCAAAACTTCCTTTATACGAATCCACCTCGATGTCGGAACTTGCAAACGGACTGTGGTAATCCAGACTTACCGCAACTCCCTGTGGAATTGAAATGGTGTAAGCGAAATCCTTAACCTTGTTGGTAACACCTGAAATACTTACCACTCCGTTCTCTTCTGTCACACTTATGCCAAGGTTGGTGTTGTCTTCCTGCGCACCCAAAAGTTTCAGCCCGTCGGCACGTTCGGGTTTCTCCAAATCAAAATCCGACTCAATAACGATGGCATTTCCACTGGCATTTTGCAGTGTAATTTCTCCCAGAACATCTTTAATTTCCACACGGTTTTTCACCTTTGGCGTGTACTCATATTTATTTCCCTGCGCAAACGTCAGCAAGGGGAAAATAAGTGCTGCTGCTAAATATATTACTCTTTTCATCTCTTTTATTTTTAATATTTGCCTTCTGTTTTCTTTTTACAAAGCTTTCATCTGGCTGTTTCACAATTGGATTTAATAATTTCTGAATGTTTCCGAAAACGTAGTTTGCCGGCTTTAAACCTTGCCTTCGGATTATATTATGGTTTTAATCATACTGTTTGCATATTCCTTAACATGCTGATTGGTGTTTTCATCGTTCGAAATCGACTCAATTTCATCTTTTGCTTCTTTCACTCCCGATTCTGTCAGCACCTGGATAAGTGAGATCTGTAGCAGCGGATTGTCCTGAACTGACAAGGATTTGATCAATTCAGTTTTTATTGCTTCGTTTTTGTCCATCATTACCGACAGTGCACTGATGGCTGCCAGACGAACGTTTACATTTTTATCGCTGTTCATCGTGTAAACCAACGCATCAACAAATGTTTCGTTTGTTTCTCCCAATGATTGTATATCGTAAACAGCCTGAATTTTCTGCGGTCCCGAATAGTCGCGCAATCCGGCCAGTAGTACATCCTGTTTCAGTTGCCTCATTTCGGCTTTTAACTCGCCAACCTCATTGTTTTTCGACCCGGTAAAATACCCCGATGCAAAGGTTCCGAACACAATTAATATCATGGCCGCAACTTTTGCCCACGCTGGAATTCTTATTATTCTTCCTTTCGGTTCAATTTCCAATTCTGCCATTTGCATGAATTCTTCTTTCATTCCTGCCGGTGCTTCTATTTCGGGAAACGAATCGGTAAATTGCAGAAAGGATTTCAACTCGGCATGAAGTTCTCTGCACGATGCACAACTCTCCAAATGTTTGCTCACCAACTCCGAAGTGCTTTTGTCAAGTTTCCTGTCGATATATTCCGGAAGATTTATTTTTACCTCGTTGCAATCCATTTTATTCAATCATTATATTCGTATAAATCTCTTTAAGTTTTTGTATCGCCCTGAATGTTTTCACTTTCACAGCGTTTTCGTTAGAGGCCACCGTTTGTGCAATTTCTTTGTAAGAAAAGCCCTGGAAACGGTTCAGTTCAATCAACTCACGATCAGCAGGCGACAATTGGTTCATAGCTTCCAGTACAAATTCAAACGACTCTTTAGCTTCCATTGCCTGCACCGATTCTTTCTGATCGAGTTCGGTCACTTTTGTAAAATCATCAGTGCTAAAGAACTTTCGAGCTTCGTTGTAGTGATCGATTAGAATATTTCGTGCAATGCGGAACAACCAGTATGCAAAAACTTTATCGTTTTTCCAGCTGTGACTATACTTTAGCATCTTTAGAAATACATTTTGCGTAAGGTCGCGGGCAACCTCTGCATCGTTGGTCATACGCACGAAATACCCATATACATTTTTATGGTACCTGTCGTACAGTTGGCCCGCTGCTTTTTTATCGCCACGCACCAGGTGCTTCATCAGTATTTCGTCGCTAAGTTGTTTTGTCATTCAAGCTTAAAATCGAAATGTTTACATCAATCAACTGAAATTAATACCTGAAATTAGATGATTCGTTACATGGAATTCGTTTTTTTTTGAAAATTTTCAAATTTTGGAGAGATTGTTGCGAAAGGGGGCACTGAATTCATTTGCCAATAAAAATATATTCAGTGTGGAATTTAAAAAAAGCCGGCTCTTTCGAAACCGGCTTCAATATCTTTTCCTTCATTGTCTGACTTCAAGTCAAACGATGAATTTATTTCATGAACCCATTTAATTTATAAGTCCTGCTTCTTTTAGCAATCCGCAATAATTTAAAACGCTTTGCAAATCCGAGACTCTTTTGTGTTGTGTATCCAACTTCTTTTTAATGTCCAAAGCACTGTTTTTGCCATTAATCAATGCACAAAGTTCGGTAGTGCTGGCAATGTTTGTGTACGGATATTTTTCCTGAATAGCCTTGGGTAAAGTACGTACTGCTCCTTCAACACGGAAAGCGCCAACCTTTATTTTTTCCGAAGGAACAGGAATGAATTCGCTGGCTTCTTTTTCCAGTTTTGTTAACTTATATGACGGGACTTCTAACCCAAGCTTTGAAGCTGTTAGTTCAATTTGATTATCCAGAATAACAGAGTTGGCTTCGTAAAGTTGCTTTGTTGATGCAGATAAGGTTTCCAGTTGCGTAGCAAGTATTTTGCTATCAGGTGCCAGTTCTGTTACCGATTGAAGTGTTGCCAACTCATTATTGGAAGTTGTTTCCAGATAAGCTTTCACTTTTTTGCATGTCGATTCAAACGACTTTGCATCGGTGTATTTCAGCTCATCCAACGCACGACCCAATTCAATCCCCATTCTTTTCGATCCGTAAGTGAATGAAGTTTCTGCAATCGATCCGGCCATTTCTTCGTCGGCCGATGCAATGTTATAAGCGCCGGCTGCTGCAATAACTGCGGCGCGTTTCATTTGCGTGGCATCGAGTTTATCGGGAGTATCCTGCGAAGTGTGATAGTACATATCGGGCCAGGTAATAAGCATTACGCCCGGCACATGCGTGGTCCAGTTATTAAATACTTCGTGATCGGATGAACCGTAGTGTTGCTCAATCTGGTAATAAAACGCATCATCGGTTCCGCTGGGAGCGATAATCTGATTTGCAATTCTTTTGTTACTTCTGTTGGCAAGAATTTCGCGGTTTGCTTCACCCATGTAAACAAAGTAGTTTTCCATTACATCGTTTATGTAGTGCGGATTACCAAATGTGGTACGCATCAGGCTAAAAAACGAATTGTTACTTTTCAGATGCAGTCCAACCATATCGAGGTTGATGTTACAAAGCGTTTGTTCCATAATATCAGCATGGGCACTAACCCAAGGAATTGTCCCTGAGAATTCAGGCACCCAGATAAAACGGATACTTCTTTTTGGTTGTGGAATGCGGCCATCGGCAATCAATTGGTTGATGATGCGTGCCACTTCCAAAATGGCTGCACCACCTGAAACGTTATCGTTGGCTCCCTGTTTGGTATAACCTTCAAAAATGTGTGCTGAAAGAATAACTTCACCGGCGTCAGGATCGCTACCCGGAATAACGCAGGTTGGCACCTGCAAATCGTAAGGCAACATTTTCGACTCGACAACAGCATGTACTTTAATTTTTTCGCCACGAATCAAACGGTCGCGTAATTTGTAACCTTCACGCGGCGTGAGGTAAAAACCGAAAGTTGCATTTTCTCCTCTGATTCCACTGGCAGGGATGGCAAGTGGTGCAGTAAGTTCGCGGCTCGAGCCAAAAGCAACAACACCCAGTGCACCTTTTTCAATTGCTGTATTATGAACTCTGCTAACCGTAGCGGATGTTACAACAATTTTGCCTTTAACGTCCAATCCTTCAAAGTCGTTTTCCAGACCTTCTTCTACCCATACTAATTCGGCAGTTACATCGGTTGGTTTGCTTCCTTCTGCCAGCGAAAGGGCAATATCTTTATAGTCGGCCAGTTTTATTTTTCCCGGTTCTACTTCCCATAATTCTCCTTTGATTCCGTCCCAGGTTTTACCGCCTTCGAAACGTTCTATTTCTGCTCCGGCAATTCCGTATTCATTTAATTTATCCAGCACATATTTTCCTTCGCGAAAGTTGGCTGAACCATATTCACTTGCCGGCCGGTTACGCTGGTAACCCACCATTTCAATAACGTGATTGATTGCCGTTTCGCCCGATGATTCTCCGATAATTTCATCCATTACCTCAGGAGGCAGTAAGGTGTATTGGTAAAACGGTGTGTATTGTGCAAAAGCACTGGTAATACTATACAGAAACAGTAAAATGAAAAAGAGATTTTTCCTCATGTTGATGATTTTAGTTTTTTGATCAATTGTGCTGGTAAAAATAGCATAAATTCAATTTATGAAACTGATTGATGTCATTATTGCATGACAAATTTATTATTTGCAATAAATCGTTAGCTGGTGTGATTCTTTTGCATCTTTTTGGTTCGTTTTGTTTTATTGAGAATCAATTGAGTTGGTGGTTTATCAAACCCGCACCGGGTTTCTGTTTTCTATTGTGATTTGGTGCTTTTATTATAATCGAATCCGTAGCGGATTCTTTTTTTGGATTGTAGGTGTTGTTACTATAATCAAACTCGTACCGAGTTTTAATTTATTTAAACGAATTAGAATACACTGAAAAGAACGCAGTATGCGTTCGATTATAATAGCAACATGTAAAATGTTGCAAACAACCCGGTACGGGTTGGATTTTTAACGTCCGGTTTTGTACCTTTAAGAGAAAAAATGACACCAGGCACTTACACACAAGTTTATCTTCAATTTGTTTTTGCAGTTAAATTCCGCGAGGTTTTAATTCAACCAAATTATCAAAAAGAAGTCTTCCCGTTTATTGCCGGGTTGGTTGATTCGATGGGACATAAAAGTTACGCTTTAAACGGCATGCCCGATCATGTTCATGTATTTATGAGTTTTAATCCCAAACATTCACCTTCGGAAACCATTAAAGAAATAAAACGTGCTTCGTCGAATTTTATAAACGAAAAAAATTGGTTTCCGGGGAAGTTTCAATGGCAGGCGGGTTATGGTTGTTTTTCCTACAGTAAATCGCAGGTTGATAAGGTGGTGAATTATATTCTGAATCAGAAGGAGCATCACCGGAAGAAATCATTTCGCGAGGAATATCTTGATTTTCTGGAAAAATTTGAGGTGGATTTTGATACTAGCTATCTGTTCGAATTCTTCGATTAGTTGGTGGAATATCAAACCCGTACCGGGTTTCCGTTT
>NZ_JBFHGM010000196.1:0-9939 GCF_041583095.1 Draconibacterium sp. | reverse complement strand
GAAGGCGATATTTTTAACAACAACGCCCGCCTGAATTTTGTGAGCGGAAAACACAGTCAGCCTTCTACTGAATTGATTCCCGGAAGAACATCTTACGGAAGTAACAAAAACTTTATCGTTATCCGCTATTCAGAAATGTTGCTGATGTACGCCGAAGCGATTACCCGTGGTGCATCAAGCAGTATTTCAATGAGTGCCGACGATGCGGTTAACATGGTTCGCGCACGTGCCGGATTAACCAGCTTATCTGGAGTTACCACACAAGATGTACTGGACGAAAAATTTGCCGAACTGGCAATGGAATGGGGTACCCGCTATTACGATATGGTGCGTACGGAAAACACAAGTGCCCTTTCGTATGGTGGAAGAACATTTACGATGGACAAAGCCTATTTGCCATTTCCGGCCGATCAGGTTGCTGAATTACCACAATTGGAAGAAGGAATTGACTAAAACAATAAAACATGAAGACTTATAATAAATTATTTATACTTGCATTGATACTGTTTTCTTTCAATGCATGCGATCAAAACTACATCGATGGAATATCGGCTGTAGATCCGGGAGCAGATGAAACAGCTCCTCAGGTTACCATTAACTTTCCGCCCGAAGGTTACGAAATTCAGACCAACGATGCTATTGCTTCGGTAGATATTGATTTTGAAGTGCGGGACGATATTGAAATCGGATCGATTTCAGTAAATATCGACGGTGCTGAAATTGCCAGCTATTCGGAGTTTACGGATTACCGCGTAGCAATGCGAACTTATACATACGATAATGTTACCACAGGCTCGCACCTATTAAGCATAACAGCCACCGACCTGGATGGTAAAACAACAACGGCAACTGTAAACTTTGCAAAATCGCCACCATACGTACCACAATACGAAGGCGAAATTTTCTACATGCCGTTTAACAACGAATTCCGCGAAATGAACAGCCTTCAACTGGCAACGAAAGTTGGAAATCCTGCTTATGCCGATGGTATTCAGGGAGGAACGGCTTACAGCGGAGCTGCTGATTCGTACCTTACATTCCCAACAACAATTCTGCAGGGAGCAACTGAAGTTAGTGCAAGTTTCTGGCTGAAAGTTGATAATACCATGGACAGAGCAGGAATACTGGTTGTTTCGCCTCCGGCTGACAATAATAACGACCGTACTAAAGGTTTCCGTTTCTTCCGCGAAAATGCAAGCGGTATGCAACGTTTTAAATTGAATGCAGGAAACGGCACTGCTGATAGCTGGTTCGATGGTGGAGCTGCTGCTGATGTTGAACCAAATACGGGCGAGTGGACACACTTTGCTTTTAGTATTTCAGAAACGAGCGCAGAAGTTTATATCAATGGAGAATTGGTAAAAGAAGGAGACTTCAGCGGAATTGACTGGACTGATTGTAATGTGATCTCAATTATGTCGGGTGCTCCAAACTGGACAGGATGGAGTCACTTCTCTGACGGAAGTTTGATGGATGAATTGCGTATTTTCAATACAGCGCTTACACAGGAAGAAATCCAAACCATTATGCTGAAAGAGCAGGCTTCTTTCTATATGGATTTTAACGGAGATTTTAAAGAAGCCATTAGCAGCGAAGATGCAACTGTTGTTGGTAATCCTTCATTGGATTATGGTGGTGGTGTTGATGGTGACGCCTACCAGGGAGCCGCTGATGGGTACCTTACTTTTTCAACTGCTGATGTTGACATCCAGGGAGAAGAATTCAGTGCCAGCTTCTGGATGAATATAAATGCAACGCCTGACCGCGCAGGTATTTTAGTTATGGGACCGGAAGATACCGCTAATCCTGATGCGCAAAACGACAGAACAAGTGGTTTCCGCTTCTTCCGCGAAAATGCCAGTGGCATGCAACGTTTTAAACTCAATGCCGGTAACGGAACTGCCGATTCGTGGTTTGATGGCGGCGCGGCTGCCGATGTTGATCCAACCACAGGTAACTGGGTACACATGGCATTTGCTATTTCGGGTACCGAAGCACGCGTTTACATTGATGGTGTTGAGGTAAAACAAGGTGCTTTTACAGGTATCGACTGGACCGGCTGCGACTTGCTTTCTATCATGTCGGGCTCACCACGTTTTAACGGATGGAATCACAAGTCGGACGAAAGTTTAATGGACGAACTGTACTTATTCAAAAAAGCACTTTCTGCTGAAGAAGTTGCTTTAATGATGCAGGACGGTTTATAGAGCAATACAAGGTAGTTTAAGAATTGGCCTACTGTGATATACAGTGGGTCAATTCAAACTTTTATTTGAATTTTAACAACACGCTTATCTGCATATATTGATGCGAATTTTCCATAAATTATTATTCCTCTTGTTGCTTACGGGAACGATTGTTTCCTGCAGCAAAGATGATTCCGAGGTAGAAAAACAAGGTGAAGATTTGGCAATATCTTACGCCTACATTGGAGAAACGGCACTTACCGCAAGTGGCGAGAATAAGAATGTGGCCATCGACGAAACGATTGAGATTCGTTTTAACACAGCAGTAAATACAGTATCTGCTGAAGCAAGCATTAATTTATTCGATGCAGCCAACAATTCCCTGGCATTAACTTTTTCCTACTTCAACAATAATCAGCTGGTAAAAATCGATCATCAGGCTCTGGATGAAAATGCAACTTATACCTTAACAATCTCATCCGGTTTGGAAGGGGCAAACAAAGAGCCTTTTAAAGGACAATCGTATACCTTTTCAACACTCACAACGCCTTTTGTTTTAGAAAGTGTGCAGATCGATGATGTGGCCTACAATCCGCTGTCGCGAATTTTAAACATCAACCGCAAACCGGTTATCCGGCTGCAATTTAACTCAGCTGTTTCAAAAAACGATATTTCCCTTTACTCATCGTATTCCAGCAATGGCGCGTCGGTAGCATCAACATTTAATCAGGTAGACGAAAAAACAATTTCTGTTGAGATTTCGCAGGAAATGGAAGGTTTTAGTAAAAACGTTTTTGCCATTTCATCAGACATTGAAAATCGTATTGACCGGTCGTTCGACGGGCTGGAACTGAACTTTTACACACAAGCCGATACTACTCCAAAATTCCCTGTAATTTCTAACGAAGAATTATTAACGCTGGTTCAACGGCAAACTTTCAACTATTTCTGGGATTTCGCGCATCCGGTAAGCGGATTGGCACGCGAACGAAATACTTCGGGAAATACGGTTACCACAGGCGGTTCCGGCTTTGGAGTGATGTCGATACTGGTGGGTATCGAACGCGGATTTATTACCCGCCAGCAAGGAGTTGACAGGCTGGAAACTATTGTCGACTTTTTAACCAACGCCGATCGTTTTCACGGTGTGTGGCCACACTGGCTAAACGGCGAAACCGGAAAAACCATTCCGTTCAGTACTAACGACGATGGTGGCGACCTGGTTGAAACCGCATTTATGATGCAGGGATTATTGACCGTGCGTCAATACCTGAATGCCGGTAATTCGCAGGAATCATCTCTGATCGATAAGATCAATACGCTTTGGAAAAGCATCGAATGGGATTGGTACACACAAGGCGGACAAGATGTGTTGTACTGGCACTGGTCGGCCAATAACGACTGGGCAATGAATATGAAAATAAGAGGTTGGAACGAAGCACTTATTATTTATGTTCTGGCTGCTTCGTCGCCAACGCACACCATAAGCAAAGACGTATACACCAAAGGCTGGGCACGTGATGGCGACATGATGAACACCGGTAACAATTCGTATTACGGTTATACTTTGCCATTGCGCAGCGACATGGGCGGTCCGTTGTTCTTTTCGCACTATTCTTTCCTCGGGCTCGATCCGCGAAATCTTTCCGATCAGTATGCCAACTACTGGGAGCAAAATGTTACCCACTCAAAAATAAATCAGGCCTACTGCGCTGATAACCCGCAAAACTATGTGGCCTATTCCGATGAATGTTGGGGACTTACGGCCAGCGACGGTTATTCGGGCTATTCGGCACACTCGCCAAACAACGACCGGGGTGTTCTTACACCTACTGCAGCGCTGTCGTCGATGCCTTACACACCTGAAGAATCGATGGAAGCTTTGCGCTATTTCTACTACACGCTTGGAGATAAATTGTGGGGAGAATATGGATTCTACGACGCTTTTGATTTTACCAACGGCTGGGTGGCCGATTCTTACCTGGCTATCGATCAGGGGCCGATTGTAGTAATGATTGAAAATTACCGGACCAACCTGCTTTGGGACCTGTTTATGTCGTGTCCTGAAGTAAAATCCGGATTGACAAAACTTGATTTCACATACTAGCATGAAGAAGATAATATTTCCAATACTATTGATGGCATTGATTTCTACAATTGTTTTTTCGGGGTGCCAAACCGGAAGCCAAAAATCAGCTGAAGAGATACAGGAAGCCAAAAATTCACTTGAGGATTCGTTGCTGAATTTGGTGCAATACCAAACCTTTCAGTATTTCTGGGACGGTGCGGAACCGGTTTCAGGAATGGCACGCGAACGTATCCACATGGATAATGTATATCCGCAAAACGATCAGGATGTGGTAACACTTGGCGGTTCAGGATTTGGAGTGATGGCCATTTTGGTTGGTATCGAACGTGGATTTATCACACGCGAGCAGGCACTGGAACGTTTTCAAAAAATTGTGGAGTACCTCGGAAAAGCCGATCGTTTTCACGGTGCATGGCCACACTGGCTCGACGGACCAACAGGTAAAGTAAAGCCGTTCAGCAAAAAAGATGATGGCGGCGATTTGGTGGAAACGGCTTTTATGATTCAGGGATTATTGGCAGTTGCCGAATATTATAAAGGTGGAAATGAAGCCGAACAGCAGCTGGTTGCCGATATTCAGCAACTGTGGGAAGACGTGGAATGGGACTGGTACACGCAGGGAAAAGAAGTGTTGTACTGGCACTGGTCGCCTAATTATGGCTGGGACATGAACTTCCCGGTGGGAGGTTATAACGAGTGCCTGATTATGTATGTTCTGGCGGCTTCATCGCCAACGCATCCAATTTCGCTGGCTGTTTACGACAAAGGCTGGGCGCTTAACGGAGACATTGCAAAAGACACCATTTACTACGGTCTGAGTACCGTGCTTAACTTTTACGAACACAACGACGATCCGATCGGTCCACTGTTTTGGGCACATTATTCATACCTTGGTCTGAGTCCGAAAGGGCTAAAAGACAAGTATGCCGACTACTGGAAACTGAATGTAAATCATGCCACAATTCATTATCGTTACGCGCTTGATAATCCGAAAAACTACAAAGGATATGGCGAAAATCAATGGGGATTTACGTCAAGTTATTCCATGCGCGGTTATGCAGGTCATCGTCCCGGAGATGCCGACCTGGGAGTAATTTCTCCAACCGCTGCACTTTCATCGTTTCCGTATACGCCAAAAGAATCAATGCAATTTCTTAAATACCTGTATCTGGATGCCGATTCACTGGTGGGAAAATACGGGCCTTACGATGCCTATAGCCAGACAGAAAACTGGTATTTGCCACGTTATCTGGCCATCGACCAGGGACCGATTCCGGTAATGATAGAGAATTACCGAAGTGGACTTTTGTGGAACTTGTTTATGAGAAACGAAGATGTGCAGGCAGGACTTGCCAAGCTGGGATTTGAAACACCGTAACAGATAGAATAAGAAGCAATGCAAACCTTAAAAAAACTCGTTGGAACAACTTTATTTGCCCTGCTTATAATCAGCAGCGGTCAGGCACAAACTATTGTTCCAAATACATACTGTAATCCGCTGGATATCGATTACACCTACATGGTTTACAATTCGGCCCGTAATATTTCTTATCGTTCGGGTGCCGATCCTGCAGTTATTGAGTTTCGCGGCGAATACTATATGTTTGTCACCCGCTCCTTTGGATACTGGCATTCATCCGACCTGGTGCACTGGGATTTTATTAAACCGCAGCAATGGTTTTTCGAAGGATGTAACGCACCAACTGCTTTTAATTACAAAGATTCGTTGGTGTATTTTGCCGGCGATCCGGCAGGCTACGGAAGTATTCTTTATACCGACGATCCGAAAAGCGGCAAATGGACACCTACCCCATCCATCTCGAATAATATTCAGGATTCGGAACTTTTTATTGATGACGACGGAAAAACCTATTTGTACTGGGGCTCGTCGAATTTGCATCCGATTCGGGTTAAAGAGTTGAATAAAGATGATCGTTTCCTTGAAACGGGAGTAAAAAAAGACCTGATAAACCTGGTGGAAGAAGAACACGGCTGGGAACGTTTTGGAGAAAACAACTTTCATCCAACCTTAAAAGAAGGTTACATGGAAGGTGCCTCGATGACCAAACACAACGGAAAATATTACCTGCAATATGCAGCGCCCGGCACTCAATTTAATGTTTATGCCGATGGCGTTTACGTTGGCGATTCGCCACTGGGGCCTTTCACTTATATGAAAAACAACCCGATGAGTTTTAAACCCGGCGGTTTTACCAACGGCGCAGGCCACGGTATAACAGTAAAACAAACCAACGGACAGTACTGGCATTTTGCAACTATGGCCTTGGCTTCTAATGCGCAATGGGAACGCCGTCTGTGCATGTTCCCAACCTACTTTGATGAAGATGGTTTGATGCACTCGAACACAGCCTATGGCGATTATCCGCGTTTTGGCCCCGATCATCCCACAAAAGCCGGCGAGCATTGTGGCTGGATGTTACTGTCGTACAAAGGAAAAACTACCGTTTCATCGTCGTTGCAACAGATTATGAAATTTACCACAAATAACGATGAGGTTGAGGTACACGAATTGCCCCTCGAAAGAAACGATAACGGAGAAATTACCGCCAATGTGTTGACCGATGAAAACCCGAAAACATTTTGGGTGGCTGAAGCCAACGACGATAAACAATGGATAAGTATTGAGATGTTGAATTCCGGAAATATTTATGCTTTTCAATTGAATTTCCATGATTATGAATCGGGTATTTATACACGCACCGAAGGGTTGCGGCATCGTTTTATTATCGAAGCGTCGACAGACGGAAGTAACTGGAAAACCGTTGTTGACCGCAGTAACAGTTACAAAGATTCGCCAAACGCGTACATTGTGTTGAATCAGCCGGTGGAAGCAAAATTTGTTCGTTACAAAAACATCGAGGTTCCGGGAAATAACTTCGCCATGAGCGAGATTCGGGTATTTGGATTGGGACTCGGTAAGAAACCTGCCGCAGTAAAAGATTTTGAGATAACACGCCATGATGACCGCCGCGATATTTCTTTCTCGTGGAAACCTGTAAAAGGTGCGCAGGGATACAATATCCGCTGGGGAATTGCTCCCGATAAACTCTACCAGTCGTGGCAGCTTTACGACACTAACGAGTATTTTATGCGCTGTCTCGATCGCGATACGCCCTACTATTTTTCAATAGAGGCCTTTAACGAAAACGGGATTTCGGAACAAACGGAACCAATTAGAATTGATTAGTAACTATAAAATTCGTTAGATATGTCACGCTTTTTACTATTTGTTGCAGTACTATTTTTATTTGCAGGATGTGGAACACCGACGAGCAACTCAGGTGATTCTGAAATGGATGTTTTTGTTTCCGATTTGATGGGGAAAATGACCATCCAGGAAAAAATTGGTCAGCTGAACCTGATCACGCCGGGAGGTGGAATACCCACCGGATCGGTAGTAAGTACCGGTGTTGAGGAGAAGATAAAAACCGGAAAAGTAGGTGGTATTTTTGGCGTTTACGGGCCGGGAAAAACCCGTCAGGCGCAGCAATTAGCGGTGGAAGAAAGCCGTTTGGGAATTCCGATGATCTTTGGGTCGGATGTTATTCATGGCTACAAAACCACGTTCCCACTGCCACTTGGATTAGCCAGTACCTGGGATATGGAATTAATAGAAAAAACGGCACAGATTGCTGCCAAAGAAGCTACTGCCGACGGTATTTTCTGGAACTTTTCGCCTATGGTTGATGTATCGCGCGATCCGCGTTGGGGACGAATTTCTGAAGGAGCAGGTGAAGATCCGTTTTTGGGTTCTGAAATTGCAAAAGCAATGGTAAATGGCTATCAGCAAAACGACCTGACCGCGACTACAACAATGATGGCAACCGTAAAACACTTTGCCTTGTACGGAGCTGCCGAAGCCGGACGTGATTACAATTCAGTTGACATGAGTCACCTGAGAATGTTTAACGAATATTTTCCGCCGTACAAAGCAGCCATCGATGCCGGTGTTGGTTGTGTAATGTCGTCGTTTAACGATGTGGACGGCGTTCCGGCCAGTGGCAACAAGTGGTTACTTACCACCGTATTGCACGATAGGTGGGGATTTGATGGTTTTGTGGTTTCCGATTATACTTCGGTAAATGAAATGATTGCTCACGGTTTGGGCGATTTGCAGGAGGTTTCTGCCCTTGCATTAAAAGCCGGTTTGGATATGGACATGGTGGGAGAAGGATTTCTCACCACACTCGAAAAATCGCTGGAAGAAGGTAAAGTAACAGAGGAAGACATTAATGTCGCTTGCCGCCGGATTTTGGAAGCGAAATACAAACTGGGTCTATTTGAAGATCCGTATCGTTACTTCGACAACAGCCGCCCTGAAAACGATATTTTAACCGCAGAACATCGCAAGGTCGCAAGAGAAGCTGCGGCCAGTTCGATGGTACTATTGAAAAACGAAAACCAGTTGCTGCCACTAAAAAAATCAGGAACTGTGGCTTTGGTTGGCCCGCTGGTTGACAGCCGCAGCAATATGCTCGGAACATGGGCGCCAACAGGAGATTTTAATCTGGCGGTTACCGTTTTGGAAGGCTTTCAAAATGTGGTTGGCAATGATGTAAATATCCTTCACGCAAAAGGTGCAAATATTAGCGACGATCCCGCATTTGCAGAAAAAATTAATGTTTTTGGCCCAAAGATTTTTATCGACGAGCGTTCGCATGAAATCATGTTACGCGAAGCTTTTGCAGTGTCTCAAAAAGCAGATGTGATTGTTGCAGTTGTTGGAGAAGCCACAGAAATGACAGGAGAATCATCAAGCCGCACGGATATTTCCATGCCGCCAAGTCAAAAGAAATTACTGAAAGAACTGGCAAAAACAGGTAAACCGCTGGTTGTTGTAAATATGAGTGGCCGCCCAATGGAAATTGGCGAGGAAGTGGAACTGGCGGATGCTTTCCTACAAATGTGGCATGCCGGTGTTGAAGGCGGAAATGCTTTGCCCGACGTTCTGTTTGGCGATTACAATCCTTCGGGTAAATTAACAGCGACTTTCCCTGTTAATGTTGGTCAGGTGCCAATTTATTACAGCATAAAAAACACAGGTCGCCCGCAGGTTGGCGATACCTTTCAAAAATTTAAATCGAATTATCTGGATGCACCCAACTCTCCCCTTTTCCCCTTTGGTTATGGGTTGAGCTACACATCCTTTGAGTTCAAAAACTTAAGTATTGACAAAGCAACAATCACCAATAATGACGAATTAAAAGTATCAGTTGAGGTGACCAACACCGGCAATTTTGATGGTGAAGAAGTGGTTCAGCTGTATATCCGCGATATGGTAGCCAGTACTACTCCTCCGCTACGTTTGCTGAAAGGATTTGAAAAAGTTTCTATTTCAAAAGGCGAAACCAAAACGGTGGAATTTACCATTACCAACGAAGATCTGGCATTTTATCATTCCGACCTTTCGTTTTATGCCGAACCCGGTGAATTTGAAATTTATGTTGGAGGTGATTCAAACGCCTCGCTGGCAACAAAATTTACATTGCAATAAAAACCTAAACCAACTAAAATGAGAAGTTTTTATGTCATAGTTCTATTTGCATTTGTTCTCCTTTTAGGAGCCTGCTCGCAAAAAGAAAATACACCGCAGCGTCCGAATATTATTTTTATCATGAGCGACGATCATGCGTACCAGGCCAT
>NZ_JBFHGM010000195.1:0-9946 GCF_041583095.1 Draconibacterium sp. | reverse complement strand
CACTGTCTGACAGTTTGAAAGGTAAGCAAGGTCGTTTCCGTCAGAACCTTTTGGGTAATCGTGTTGACTATTCTGCACGTTCGGTAATCGTTGTTGGTCCTAAATTAAGGATCCACGAATGCGGTATTCCAAAGGATATGGCTGCTGAGCTTTACAAACCTTTTGTAATCCGTAAGTTGATTGAAAGAGGTATTGTAAAAACGGTAAAATCGGCAAAGAAAATCGTTGACAGAAAAGATCCCGTAGTTTGGGAGATTCTTGAAAACGTGCTGAAAGGACACCCTGTAATGTTAAACAGGGCACCTACTCTGCACCGTCTGTCAATTCAGGCATTCCAGCCTGTTCTTATTGAAGGTAAAGCAATTCAGCTGCACCCGTTGGTATGTACCGGTTTTAACGCCGACTTCGATGGTGACCAGATGGCGGTTCACTTACCATTAGGTAATGCTGCAATTTTGGAAGCTCAGTTGTTAATGCTTGCTTCGCACAACCTGTTGAACCCTGCTAACGGTGCTCCTATTCAGGTTCCATCGCAGGATATGGTTTTGGGTCTGTACTACATGACCAAATCACGTAAAGGTTGTCGTGGCGAAGGAATGACTTTCTATTCAGCAGAAGAAGTAACTATTGCATACGAAGAGAAAGCAATCGACCTTCACGCTATTATTAAAGTTAAAGTTGAAGATATCGATGAGAATGGAGAATACTTCAATCATATCATCGAAACAACTGTAGGTCGTGTTCTTTTCAACGAATATGTACCACGTCAGGCAGGTTACGTAAACCAGATTTTGACTAAAAAATCGTTGCGTAGCATTATTACCGACGTATTTAATAAGAGTGGTAACGCAATTACTGTTAAATTCCTTGATGATATCAAGAACCTGGGTTACACAATGGCATACCGTGGTGGTCTGTCGTTCAACTTAGGCGACGTTATCATTCCTGAGGACAAAACCGAAATTGTTGCTAACGGTTACCAGGAAGTTGAAGAGGTAATCAACAACTATAACATGGGTTTCATTACCAATAACGAACGTTACAACCAGGTTATTGATATTTGGACACATGCGAATGCGAAACTTACCAACTCGGTAATGAAGACCATTAGTACCGACCGCCAGGGATTCAACTCAATTTATATGATGCTTGATTCAGGTGCAAGGGGTTCTAAAGAGCAGATTCGCCAGTTGTGCGGAATGAGGGGTTTGATGGCAAAACCACAAAAATCTGGTTCTACAGGTTCTCAGATTATTGAAAACCCGATTTTGGCAAACTTTAAAGAAGGTCTTTCGGTACTGGAGTACTTTATTTCTACTCACGGTGCTCGTAAAGGTTTGGCGGATACCGCACTTAAAACAGCTGATGCGGGTTACTTAACACGTCGTTTGGTAGACGTTGCCCAGGATGTTATCATTTCGGAAGACGACTGTGGAACTTTACGTGGTTTGGTAGCCAGCGATGTTAAAAATAACGAAGAGGTTGTAGCATCATTATTCGAAAGAATTATTGGTCGTACAACAGTACACGATATTTACCACCCGTTAAATGGTGAGTTAATCATCAAATCGGGTGATGAAATTACTGAAGAGATTGCTAAAGTAATCGAAGATTCGCCAATTGAAACTGTTGAAATACGATCGGTATTAACCTGTGAATCAAAAGTTGGTGTTTGTGCCAAGTGTTACGGACGTAACCTGGCTACCGGCAAAAAAGTTCAGAAAGGTGAAGCTACCGGAGTTATTGCAGCACAGTCGATCGGTGAGCCGGGTACTCAGCTTACACTTCGTACCTTCCACGTAGGGGGTATCGCGGGTAACATCTCAGCACAATCAACAGTTGAATCAAGATACGATGGATACTGTGAGATTGAAGAGCTTCGTTCGGTACCGTACAAAGATGACGAAGGAAATGACGTTGAGATTGTAGTAAGTCGTTTGGCCGAATTAAAGATTATCGATAAAAACACCAATATTCCACTTTCTACTCACCCACTTCCATACGGTTGTAAACTGTATGTGAAAAACGGTCAGGAAATCCGTAAAGGAACTATGATCTGTGATTGGGACCCATTTAACGGTGTAATTATTACCGAGTTCGATGGTAAAGTAGAGTTCGAGAACCTGATTGAAGGTATTACTTTCCGCCAGGAATCGGATGAGCAAACCGGTTATAGCGAGCGTGTAATTATCGAAACAAAAGATAAGACCAAAAACCCAACATTGAAGATTATGGACGATGCCGGTGAAATGATCCGCTCGTACAACCTTCCGGTTGGAGGTCACATCTCTGTTGATAACGGACAAGAGGTTAAAGCAGGTAAGATTTTGGTTAAGATTCCTCGTGCTGCCGGTAAAGCAGGCGATATCACAGGGGGTCTGCCACGTGTTACCGAGTTATTCGAGGCACGTAACCCATCTAACCCTGCCGTTGTTTCTGAGGTAGACGGTGAAGTTTCATTAGGTAAGATAAAACGTGGTAACCGCGAGATCATTGTAACCACTAAAAACGGCGATGTGAAGAAATATCTTGTACCGCTGTCGAAACAGATCCTTGTTCAGGAGAACGACTACATCAGAGCAGGTATACCTTTATCTGATGGAGCTACAACTCCTTCTGATATTCTTGCAATTAAAGGGCCTACTGCTGTTCAGGAATACATTTTGAACGAAGTTCAGGATGTGTACCGTATGCAGGGGGTAAAAATTAACGATAAACACTTTGAGATTATCATCCGCCAGATGATGCGTAAAGTAGAAATCGTTGATCCGGGTGATACTCGTTTCCTTGAAAAACAAGTGGTCGACAAAAACGAATTCATGTCTGAAAACGACTGGATCTACAACAAAAAAGTTGTAGTTGATCCGGGAGATGCTGAAGGGCTTAAAGCCGGACAGATTGTTTCTTCACGTCGTTTGAGAGATGAGAACTCGCAGCTCAGAAGAAAAGATAAAAAACTGGTAGAGTCGAGGGACGCAATTCCTGCAACATCAAGCCAGATTCTTCAGGGTATTACAAAAGCAGCGTTACAAACACGCAGCTGGTTGTCTGCCGCATCGTTCCAGGAAACAACAAAAGTTCTTAACGAAGCCGCTATCAACGGTAAAATGGATTACCTTGACGGACTGAAAGAGAACGTAATTTGTGGTCACCTGATACCGGCAGGTACCGGATTGAAAGAATACAAAAACCTTGTTGTTGGTTCTAAATCAGAATACGACAGGTTGGTTGATATGAGACATTCGGATTAATAGCTAAAAAGGATTACTATGGAAGATAAAAAGCATAAATCGCAACAAATAAACATTGAATTGAACGAGGAAGTAGCTCAGGGAACCTATTCGAACCTTGCGGTTATTACTCACTCAACTTCTGAATTTGTAGTTGATTTTGTACGGATTATGCCAGGTATTCCAAAAGCGAATGTAAAGTCTCGTATTATTCTTACACCGGAACATGCCAAACGTTTGTTAATGGCCTTGCAAGATAATATTGCAAAATTTGAAGCACAGCATGGCCCGATTAAAAACGTTAATTCAGGTAACGATCCGAATTTGCCACCAATGAATTTTGGTGGACCTACAGCTCAGGCTTAGTAATTTACAAGCATAATATTTAAAGAGGAATCATTAGTGGTTCCTCTTTTTTTGTATTATAACTGGTTAATGTCGATGAAATAAATACGGGCTTGGGCGACATTCTTGAAACTCATCAGAAAAACAAATTGAGGATTGCCTGGGACATAAAAAAACCGGCCCGTAATTAACGAACCGGTTCTCTGAATTAATTTGGTTAGATTTGGTTTGAAATCCGCGGATGAAGGTAATAAAATTAATTATATGCAACAATCCGTTAATTGTACAATTTGTTATGCGTGATGTGGTTGATGTTCCATTGATAGGAAAAGACGATTTTGCTTGACATGAAGTACTCATTGTTAGAGTTGAAGCGGTTCTTGCTTGACTTGAAATGGTAGTTGTTTGACTTAAAGCCCTTATTGCTTCAATTAAATTGGCCATTGCTTAACCCGAAGTGGTCGTTGCTTTAGTTGAAGTGGTTGTTGCTTTAGTTGAAATGGTTATTGCTTTAGTTGAAGTGGTTGTTGCTTGAGATGAATTAGTCATTGTTTCAGATAAAGCACTTATTGCTTAAGTTAAAGTCGTTAGTTTACAAATCACATCGCAACACTTTATCCAACAAAAATGACCGTTTAAAACGCCTGAAAACAGCCTGAAACCTCCTGTTTTTAATTAAAATGGTTTTAAATTAAATGTCACTTTCCGTGCTCAGAATTTTAGAATATTAAAGGCGATTGTTTTAAAGCATTGTCAGTATTGCGTTTGGACGGCTGTTCGAGGGCTGAATGCCTTGGCTGCTCTGCTATTTAACAAACATTAAAGGTCTGTGAGTCCTAATCTCTTTGGTTAGTTTTGCACCGATTTTTATATTTGTTAGCTTTCAAATTGCAGGAGTGGGTAAAATGCTCGGGCAATAGATCGAAAAAATAAAGAAATTATATATCAATCAATAAAAAATCTTACTGAATGAAGGCTTATAACATTATTGTTTTGGCGAAGCAGGTTCCCGACACACGAAATGTGGGGAAAGATGCGATGAAGGCTGACGGGACGATAAACAGGGCTGTGCTTCCTGCCATCTTTAATCCCGAGGATTTGAACGCCCTCGAACAAGCACTACGCATTAAAGATCAATTTCCTGAATCAAAAATCAATATTCTAACCATGGGGCCGGGCAGGGCTGCCGATATTATTCGCGAAGGTTTATATCGCGGTGCCGACGGTGGTATTTTGCTAACCGACCGTGCTTTTGCCGGTTCGGATACATTGGCAACATCGTATGCCATTGGACAGGCCTTGAAAAAAATGGGTAAAATTGATATGATCATTGCAGGTCGTCAGGCTATCGATGGTGATACTGCCCAGGTTGGCCCTCAGGTGGCCGAAAAGCTGGGTATGTTGCAGATAACATACGTTGAAGAGGTGCTGGAGGTGACAGACAAAACGGTTACCGTAAAACGCCGTTTAGAGAATGGTGTGGAAACAGCAAAATGTCCGCTTCCATTGGTAATGACTGTTAACGGCTCAGCTCCTGATTGCCGCGCACGTAATGCCAAACGAATCATGAAATTCAAAAAGGCACGTACAGTTACCGAACTTCAAAAGGAAAATGAAGACTATACTGCATTGTACAACGAACACCCCGACCTGATGATTCAGGAATGGACCGTTAACGATATTGAAACTGATGCATCGCAGCTTGGTCTTACCGGCTCGCCAACCAAGGTGAAAACGGTTGAGAATGTTGTTCTTCAGGCAAAAGATTCGAAAGTAATTTCGGCTGCCGACAACGAAATTGAGGCCATGATGGTTGAGTTAATTAAGAGTCACACAATTGGCTAAGGCCATTAAATGAATAGTTAAAAATTTGAAGAAATGAGCAGCGTATTTGTTTATTGCGAAATAGAAGATGGCCAGGTAGCTGATGTTAGTCAGGAATTGCTAACCAAGGGACGTACCCTGGCAAACGAATTAAAATGTAAACTGGAAGCCATTGCTATCGGTACAAAACTCGATAAAGTTGGCGATCAAATAATTCCTTATGGTGTAGATACACTTTACATTGCCGACGATGAGCGTTTGTTCCCCTACCAGACTTTGCCACACACTTCAATTGTGGTGAACCTGTTTAAAGAGCAAAAGCCTCAGATCGCTTTGATGGGAGCTTCGTCGATTGGTCGTGATTTAGGACCACGTGTTTCGTCGGCATTGCACAGCGGTTTAACTGCCGACTGTACCAGCCTTGTCATTGGCGATCATTACGATAAAAAACAAGACAAGAATTACGAAAACCTCCTTTACCAGATTCGTCCGGCATTTGGAGGTAACATCATTGCAACCATTATCAATCCCGATTGCCGTCCGCAAATGGCAACCGTGCGCGAGGGTGTTATGAAAAAAGAAATTCTTGATCCGAAATACAAAGGAAAGGTTGTAAAACTTGATGTAGCTAAATATGTAAGCGACGAAGATTTCGTGGTTGAGATCATCGAGCGCCACATGGAAAAAAGCAAGGTGAACGTTAAAGGTGCACCTATTGTTGTTGCCGGTGGTTACGGTGTAGGTTCAAAAGAGAACTTCAAGTTGTTATACGATTTGGCAGAAGTACTGGGTGGCGAAGTTGGTGCTTCGCGTGCTGCGGTCGACTCTGGTTTGGCAGGTCACGAGCGTCAGATTGGGCAAACAGGTATTACCGTTCGTCCGAAACTGTACATAGCCTGCGGTATCTCGGGGCAAATTCAGCACCGTGCCGGAATGGAAGATTCAGCACAGATCATTGCAATCAACACCGATCCTGAAGCTCCGATTAATGCACTAGCCGACTATGTAATTACCGGAGATGTGGCAGAGGTCATTCCTAAAATGATCAAGTATTATAAAAAGAACAGCAAATAGTCACGACTTAAAATTGAAAAAATGGCAAATTATTATACAGATAACAGCGAGTTAAAATTTCACCTGAATCACCCTTTAATGAAAGAGATCGTTCGCTTAAAAGAACGTGAATATACTTTCAAGGATGAATTTGATTTTGCTCCACTGGATTACGAAGATGCAATTGACAGTTACGATCGTGTGCTGGAGGTTGTTGGCGAAATTTGCGGAAACATTGTTTCTGAAAACGCCGAGAGTATTGATGCTGAAGGACCGGAAGTAATCGACGGACACGTAAAATATGCCCGCGGAACCGAAGAAAACATCAAAGCATTAAACCAGGCCGGATTGATGGGAATGTCGTTGCCTTACAAATACGAAGGTTTGAACTTCCCGATTGTGCCTTATATTATGGCTGCCGATATTGTATCGCGCGCCGACGCTGGTTTTGTAAACATTTGGGGTTTGCAGGATTGTGCCGAAACCATTAACGAATTTGCTTCGGAAGAGCAAAAAGAAAAATACCTGCCACGTGTTTGCAACGGCGACACTATGGCAATGGACTTAACCGAGCCGGATGCAGGTTCCGACCTTCAGGCGGTGCAGTTAAAAGCTACCTGGAACGAGGAGAAACAAGTTTGGTTGCTGAATGGTGTGAAACGTTTCATCACCAACGGCGACGGCGATATTTCGCTTGTGCTGGCCCGCTCGGAAGCCGGAACATCTGACGGTCGTGGTTTGTCGATGTATATTTACGACAAACAATCGGGTGGTGTAACCGTTCGTCGTATCGAGCACAAAATGGGTATTATTGGTTCGCCAACCTGCGAGCTGGTATTCAAAGATGCTCCGGCCGAATTGGTTGGATCGCGTAAAATGGGACTGATTAAATACGTTATGGCATTGATGAACGGTGCCCGTTTGGGTATTGCAGCGCAGTCGGTGGGAGTGTGTGAAGCAGCTTACCGCGAAGCTTTGGAATACGCCAAAGAACGTATGCAGTTCGGTAAAGCGATCATCAAATTCCCGGCTGTTTACGAAATGCTTTCGCTGATGAAAGCCAAACTGGATGCTTCGCGTACTTTACTATACGAAACTTCGCGTTTTGTTGATATGTACAAAACTTACATGCACATTGCCGAAGAGCGTAAACTGGAGAAAGAAGAGCGCGACGAAATGAAAAAGTACCAGCGTTTGGCTGATATCTTTACACCACTTGTAAAAGGTATGGCGAGCGAATACAGTAACCAGCTGGCTTACGATGCGGTTCAGATTCATGGTGGATCGGGCTTTATGAAAGATTACCCGGTTGAACGTATTTACCGCGATGCACGTATTACATCTATTTACGAAGGAACAACACAGTTGCAGGTTGTTGCTGCCATCCGCGGTGTAACCACAGGTGGTTATCTCAACCAGATTCGTGCATACGAAGCTGAAAAAGTTTCGCCAACATTAGAGCACCTGAAACGTACGCTTATTATTCTTACTGCCGATTACGAAGAAGCAGTTAAGAAAGTAACTGCTGCCGGCGACAACGAGTTTGTTGATTTCCATGCACGTCGTTTGGTTGAAATGGCAGGCCACATTATTATGAGCTACCTGTTGTTGCTGGATACCAACCGCGAGGCTTCGTTCCTGAAATCGACGAAAAACTATATCGCCTTTGCAAAAGCACAGGTGAAAGCACATGCCGAGTTTATCCGTGCATCGGAATTAAGCGATGTAGGTGATTACAAATTTGAAATGTAATAATAGCTGCGAGTCACGAGCTGTTAGCTTTTAGAAAAGATAATAGAGCCACTTTCCGGTTAACGGGAGGTGGCTTTTTCTTTTTCGAAATTTCGAAAGCGGTTCAGTTTATTTGGAGCCTTACATCAATGATGTTTTCCCTTTGTAAGGGAAAATGTCGACAGACAAAAGGGTAATGATGGCAAATAAAATTCTTTACCCCTCACCCTGTCAGGAGCTCCCCTCTCGAGGGGAGCCAGTCTTTTGTGATATTTAGTAGATTATACGATTTATCACAAAAAACATGAGTTAGGGAGCCTTTGGTAATACTCCCAGAAGAGCCGCAAAACAAAAGTCGAACAAGCCACATTCGTTATTTGTTAAAGAAGACAAGCGTAACGACCTAGGGATTTACGCGTTATAAAACAAATAATTCAATGCCGGGAAAAATTAGAATTCAACAAACTATAATTGCGCTGTTTGTTACTTCTTTGTTTTTATTTCTGCCGTTTCACAAGGCTGCTCTGGCCAGCTCAACTTTTAAATTACAAAAAGGAGAAACCTTAATTTACGGGCATAACCTCAACGAGGGCGACGTTGGTGTGCCGGGTCTGGTATTTATTAACAAACGCGGAATGTTTAAAACAGGCCGTACATGGAGCGAGATTATTACACGAGCGCGTGTGAATCCTTCTTCGCACACCTGGATTTCGCGTTACGGATCGGTTACGTTCAATAATTTCGGGAAAGATTTCCCCGATGGCGGGATGAACGAAGCCGGTTTATTTATTTGGGAGACGAACGAAGAAGCCGATTATCCGAAAAACGATAGTTTGCCCAAACTTAACCAGATGAACTGGATGCAGTACATTCTCGATAACTATTCAACTACTGAAGAGGCTATTCGCTGTGCCTCAGAGTTTCAGATCGATGGCTGGGCCTGTCACTTTTTTGTTGGCGATGCCGAGGGAAATACGGCAGCAATTGCCTTTATAAATGGCGAAGTGGTTGTACACTCCGGAGATGAGATGCCCGTTCCGGCACTTTTTAATTCTCCTTATGATCGTGAGCTGGAGTTGTCGAAATATTTCCGTGGTTTTGGTGGCGAATACCAGCCCGTCGAAACGGATCCGAATGTGCCTCGTTTTGTGCGTACTGCGGTAATGATTGATAACTTCCAAAACGGAGATGATCCGGTGGATTATGGTTTTTATATGCTGAAAACCTTACGTGTATTCGACGATCCCGAGTGGTCGATCTTGTTTGATGCCCAAAACCGAACGGTTCATTTTCGCACCCGTATCAATCCCGAAAGAAAGATACTGGTAATGGATGAAATTGATTTTAGCAACAGCGAACCGGCGCTGGTATTGAATATGGCTACGGCTTTTAGTGGCAATATTCTGTCGGTGTTTAAACCCTATTCCAAAAGTATCGCGCAGCATTTCATCCGGTTTGAGTTATTGCCCGTTCTTCCCAAGGATTTTTATACACATGGCGACTTATCCGCCAGGCAGTTTACTGATCGGATTGTTAATCATACCGATTCTTACACCGACAGTACGAATCACTTTTTTAAGGGAACCTGGGAAAGCAGTCGAACAGTAAATGAACCGCACTTTTTAATAACCCGAGTTCGATTTAAAATATGGCCAATTGGTCTGTGCAAATTTCTTCATATTTGATAGCAGGTTTCTTAGGAAAAAAGTGATAAGCAATTAGACCAGAAATCATATTTGTAATAAAGTTTGCAAAAGATCTGT
>NZ_JBFHGM010000194.1:0-9977 GCF_041583095.1 Draconibacterium sp. | reverse complement strand
GTAGAAAGTAAAACCATTACCGAGTTTATAACCGCCAACGGAAAAATTCAGCCGGAAACTGAGGTGAAAATCAGCCCTGATGTGGCCGGTGAGATCGTTGAACTGCATGTTGAAGATGGCGATGCGGTTGAGCAGGGAAAATTACTTTGTGTGATAAAACCCGAAATGTATGTTTCGGCAGTAAACCGGTCGGAAGCGGCCGTAAACTCATCGAAAGCAAGACAGGCGCAAGCCGAGGCACAACTAATTGAAAGCGAACTTTCGTATAAACGCTCCAAACAATTGTATGAAAAAGGTACGATTCCGGTTTCGGAATTCGAATCGGCAGAAGCAGCATACAAAGTTGCCCAGGCTGAAGCCCGTGCCGCGCAATATTCAGTATTGAGTGCGCAGGCATCGCTTGATGAAGCCGAAGAGCAGCTGATAAAAACAAAAATATATGCACCTATTACAGGAACGATTTCTGCATTGAATGTGGAAAAGGGCGAACGTGTAGTGGGAACCAGCATGATGGTAGGAACTGAAATGATGACCGTTGCCGACCTCAACAAAATGGAAGTGCAGGTTGAAGTAAACGAAAACGATATTGTTAAGGTAATGAAAGGCGACACTGCGCTGGTTGAAGTTGACGCTTACCTGAACCGCAAATTCAAAGGTATTGTTACCGAAATTGCCAACTCGGCAAGCGTTACCGGAACCAGTTCCGACCAGGTAACCAACTTCGATGTAAAAGTACTTCTGCTAAAAGATTCGTACGAAGATTTGATCGATCCGGAGAATGGAAATCGCTATCCTTTCCGCCCCGGAATGTCGGCTACGGTTGATATTCTTACCGAAACCCGCGAAAATGTTATTTCGGTACCTATCTCGGCAGTTACAACACGCATTAAAAAAGAAAACGGCGGCACCAAAGAAGTTGATACGGATTCCGAAAACTCTTCGGATGACGAAAACACTACACAGCGCGATGAAAAACAGGAAGTTGTTTTTGTGTATGCCGATGGCCGCGTATTAAAAACTGAGGTAGAAACCGGAATTCAGGATAACAACAGCATTGAAATTCTGAAAGGAATCAAGGAGGGCGACGAAGTAGTTACCGCACCTTACACCATTATTAACCGGACGTTAAAAGACAGTATGCAGGTTAAAAAGGTTAGTGAGGAGGAGTTGTTTACAGCTGAAGATTAAGATAACTATAGACAAATAAAAACAGGGTTGCGATTTGATTCGCAACCCTGTTTTTGTTTATGATTCTATCTCTTATTCTCCGGGAAAATAATCGCGTGAATCAATAACAGTAAGGTTATTGGTGTGCGCCCGGGTCATATCCAGCACGGCTTGCTCCGAAACCTTTTCGCCTTTGTAAGTGTAGGTTTTATCCAGCGCCACACGTTTTAGCAAAAGGTTTTTATAATCCACTTCAAAGGTGTAAAGCACATCGGTAAAATAATCCGTATTGTTTTGCCCGATTGCCAGCGCCCTGCCCTGACGATTATTTTTTGGCGCCACTGCTTCGCCTTCAATTTTCAGTATCGAATAATCTTCCTTATTAACGGTAATTTTTCCTTTAAACGTACCGGCATAATAATCGCCTGTAGTTGCCAGCGAAGGTACTTTCGGGCTAAAGGAAATCACCCAAAATTCTTTTCCTTCTATTACGGGTTGACTTTCCAGTGCCAGCTGATAATCGTTTAACAAAGCAGGGCTTAAAACACCCGATTCCGAACGCACCCAGTCGAATCCCAACAAATCATCAAGGTATAATTGTGCGCTTGAAAAGCTGTAATCTGCGTCGCTCTGCTCTTTTGCAACCGAATAGTTCCGAGCCTTAAAAGCATCAGCTTTCGAAGCATTTGTGTAACCTGTTTCGTCGTAAAGCAATACCGTTGCAATTTGCGGCGATTTCACCTGCCCGTTAACCGCCTTTTCTTTTGAATAAGCAAAGTGCATATTAAACGGCCCCGAGCCATAATTGTATTTAATATTATCTGAAGCCAGGCGCAAAATGCGAATCAAAACTTTATTTTGAGCAGCAACCCCCACCTCTTCAACGTCATACGATTGCGACTGCAATTTTATCACTGCAAATTCTTTTGAAAAAAGATCTTTTACCGGAAATTGTTTGTTGGTAAAACCCACTGCCGAAAAGTAAATGGCTTTATCCACCATATCTTCAGGAATCTTCAACTCAAAATTTCCTTCGCTGTCGCTGGCGGTACCAAAAAACGTACCTTCCAAACCAATATTTGTATATGAAACCGGACGATTTGTATTGGCATCAACCACTTTCCCTTTAATGGTGTGTGCCACCTTCGATCCGCTTTGCCCCAACGCCGTAAGGGCTACAAAAACTGTAAAAATGAGTATAATTGTTTTCTTCATGACCATCAATTTAAAAAAATAAAAGTAAGAAATAAATACCATTCCTCCCTAGTTAAACGTTGTTATAACCTGAATTCGGCATTAAAATTGTTTCACAGAAAGTCATAATTGCGTCAGATTTGCATTTAAATTTATGCAATAATAACGGGTTATTTCAAAGAATATTAAATACAAAGATGGCGTATGAAGGACTTTGGGCTTTGCTCTTTTTGTCATAAATTTCCCCCGATTTTCTTGTATTATCCCGATAGTACTTCGAAAACCGGTGAAAATTTCTAACTAAATATAGCTAAAGCTGTGAATTATTTTAATATCGAACTCAGGTTTATACCCAATTATTATTGTGTATCTTTGTTTTGAACATAAAAAGATCGTTATGAGTAGAAAATATATCATTCTTGTTATTAGTGTCGTTTTGATCGGACTGTCGTCGTGCGTATCGAAAAAGAAATACCTTGAAATGGAAGCCGGCAGATTAAAAGCCGAAGAACTTTCGCGAAAACTCGATGCCGAGAACAATGCCAAAACCGAACGTATTAAAGCTTTGATTGCCGATTTTGAGGCCATGAAAAACGAGTTAATGGAAAGCAATGCCATGAAGGAGCAGGATATTGCCGAGCTGAAAAAAGAAGTGGCCGGGCTGAATGAAGAACTCAGCAGCAAACAGGAATCGTTACAGGAAACAAGTTTTAATCTTGATTTTGAAAAACAACGTTTAACCAACGCGCTGGAAAGTAAAGAAGCGTCGATAAAATCGTTACAAAACGAAGTAAACACGCTGGAAAGCGAAGTTTCTGAGAAGAACTCGGCCATCGATCAAAAGAACTTTGAAATTAACCGGTTAAACCAGGAAGCAAAAGTTCTGGAAGGAAAAATTAAAGCTGGCGATGATAAGCTAAATACGCTGCAGGGACAACTTGAAAATGTTCGTTCGGAAACACAGCAATTGCAAAATCAGCTTAAAGAAAAGGATGAACAGATTACCAAACTTACCAACCAGGTTAAGTTGCTGAAAAGCGAGATTGGCAGTTAATTCTTTTTGTTTAACAGCGCCGGAACGTCAAAAAAAAAATCTGAAAAACAATTAACAAAACGAGCACTTGCTTGTTTAAAGAGGTTAGAATAATGAGCCGTTTTAATTAACTGTGTTTATTATTTGATTGCAAAAATTAATGAAAGTTTACCCTTTCATTGGGAAGGCCTGGTCATCACCGGGCTTTCTTTTTTACTTCAACTTTGCGTAAAGGGAGAAAAAAAGGTACCTGCAACGCAAATACCTTTTTAAGTGTCTGAATCTAACATGCTTCTATGAAAAATTGCATTTTGCTATTCCTCGTCATTATCAACCTTGGCGGTTGGTGCGTCACCCTGCTCGAACCACATTCGGTTACCAACACTATAATACCTGTCAGCTAATTTAGGATTAGCCTCCAGCTCGGCAGTTGAATAGGGTAAATAAGGCACAATTACGTCGTCGCCTTTTTCCCAGTTAGCAGGTGTGTATACAAATTTCGATTCGGTAAGCTGCAAAGCTTCTACCATCCGAACAAATTCATTCATATTTCGTCCAACTTCTACCGGGTAGAAATTCACCGAGCGTACAATATTTTTATCATCGATAATAAATACGCCCCGAACATCACGGTCAGTGCTCTCCTCATCGTGTAACATTCCGTACAAACGCGACACCTTTGCGTCAGGATCTTCAATAATCGGGAAATCGATATTAACCGTCCCGCGTTGTTTATAGTCCAACTCCTCAAGATGAGCTTTCCACATCTTATGTAACACAATATCATCTGTGGAAACTACGGCCAGCTCAACACCCAATTTTTTGAATTCTTTTTGCAGGTGTGCCAATTCCAGTAACTCAGACGAGCATACCGGAGTGAAGTCGGCCGGGTGGCTTAGCAGGATTTTCCAACTACTTCCGAAATCATTTGGAAAAGTAATTTTTCCGTTGGTTGTGTTTGCACTAAATTTTGGAGCTTTTGATCCTATTAAGGGGATTTTGTAGTCGCTTGCGCTTACTACTCCCACGGCCAGAATCACAGCCAAAAAGGTAAACATTAATTGTTTCATAACTTTGAATATTAAATGATTGCGACACTAAAATACAATCATCATATCCGCCATTTTATGTTGAAGAACATATTTTTAATGTGACCTAAAACATTGCGTTTGATGCTTCGCCAACACCAAACCCATCAATTAACGAGATTGCAAGCAATATCTTGTTTTTGATTACATTTTAAAGATATTTGTATCTTTTTATATTCAATATGAAAGTTGAGGAACGTGCAAATTAAATACTTATTTGTATTCTATTAACAAATCATTGATTATTTGTCGAATTTTTGGTTCAATTATTCGAGTTCGTAATCCAGCTTAAATAATTTGGAATACTGCACAATCGACTCCCTCACCTGGTATTCCGTGGCTGTGTACGGAAGTACATTTTGCCCGTTAAACCACATCATAAAAGTATCGGCATAAGCCTCATTCAAACCGGTAAGTTTCATCACCATTTCTTTATTGTAGTTTCTCGAGTGCATTTCCCAGTTTTTCATTATCGCCATATCCTCGCGTACCTGGCGTTTGCGTTTTTCGCGTTTACCGTAATATTGTGCAAACGATAACGGACTTACCAGCGCTGCAATGATCGGAGGTTTTTCATTAAATGCATCGCCTCTCAAAGTTGGGTCAAGGTCTGTTGGATTTCCGTGATCGAAATAATCCAGCTGACGGGCTTCACCTTCAACGGTAACTTCGCCTACATTATAAAGTACAGGATCCATATAAAAGGTTAGCATTTCGTAACCGGTGTAATAGGATGGCACTTTCAGGATAAAAGTTTTGTAACCCACAGAAGTAACTTCGAGCGAATCGATATTAAGCATCTCCAGCGTAAAAATCCCCTCACCGTTGGTAATTGTTCCGCTGTGTGTACGGTGATTAATTATGTTGGCATAAGGTACTGCTGAACTATCGGAAGAACTCAGGATTTTTGCTTTCAGTTCAATCAACATCGGATCAACCGGATAATTCTCATCCTGAGCCCAACCAGAAAAACTCATCAAAACGATTAATAGCAGCAGTAAATATTTATACATAAGTGCGTAATTCTATTCCGTTTGCAAATCTATGCAAAAGAATTTAACCATTTTGAAGATAACACTATTTAACTGGTTTTTAACAGATGTTAAGGGGATATGGGGAAATAGTCATAGCATGACTTTCGAATCAGGGTATCACTAATACAGGTGATATGCGGAAATAGTCATAGCATGACTTGGAGTCATACTATGACTATATTGAATTATTTCATTGAAGCAATGCGCTCTTCCAATACTTTAATATTGGCTTCAGCATCGGCTTGTTTTGCTTTTTCTTTGGCAACAACCGCTTCGGGTGCATTATTTACAAAGCGTTCGTTGCTTAGCTTTTTCATTACCGAATTCAGAAATCCTTTGGCGTATTTCAACTCCTCTTCCAGTTTTTCCAATTCTTCTTCCACATCAATAAATCCATCAAGTGGAATATAGAAGCTGGTTGATTTTACACGGAACGAAGCTGCTCCTTTAACTTCTTCGTCAACAACAGTGAGTTCAGTAAGATTACCCAGTTTTATAAGAATACTGTTGAATTTGGCATCAAAACCTTTATCGCCTTTTTGCACTGCAAAGTCGATGGCATCTTTAAAAGCAATATTTTTGTCTTTACGGATTTTACGAATTCCCGAAACTGCTTCTTTTACATCCTCGAAAGCAGCAAGAAAAGATGCATCGTAGCTGGTGTTGGCCGGTAACTGGCTAATCATGATACTTTCGCCTTCTTTACGCTCTACCAGCAATTGCCAGATTTCTTCGGTAATAAAAGGCATAAACGGATGCATCAGACGCAACATCTGGTCGAACAGTTCGAGAATTTCTGAATATGTCTTGCCATCAATCGGTTGCTGATAAGCTGGTTTTACCATTTCGAGTAACCAACCCGAGAACTCGTCGCGAACAGTAGTATAAACGGTCATTAAGGCTTCCGAAATTCGGAAAGCATCAAACTGCGTATTCAACGTTTCTACCACCTGAGCCAGTTTATTTCTAAACCACTCGATGGCCAGTTTCGAATGTTCCGGTTGTTCAATTTCATTTGAAACCTCCCAGTTTTTCACCAGTCGGAAGGCATTCCATATTTTTGTTGAGAAACCGGCCCCCTGTTGTGGCAGTCCTTCGTCGAACAGCAAGTCGCCACCGGCAGGAGAACAAAGTAACATTCCCACACGAACACCGTCGGCACCGTACTTGGCGATCAAATCCAGCGGATCGGGTGAGTTACCCAGCGATTTCGACATTTTACGGCGTTGTGCATCGCGCACCATTCCGGTAAAATATACGTTTTTGAACGGGAAATCATCGCGGTATTCGTAGCCGGCAATAATCATTCGGGCTACCCAGAAGAAAATAATATCGGGCGCTGTAACCAAATCAGAACTTGGGTAATAATAGTTTACCTCCTCGTTCTCCGGTTCACGAATTCCATCGAAAACCGCAATCGGCCACAACCAGCTTGAGAACCAGGTATCCAAAGCATCTTCATCTTGTTTTAAATCGACAGCACTCAATTCTGCATTACCCGATTTTTCTTTTGCCAGCTCCAACGCTTCTTCTGCTGATTCGGCACAAACATAATTTCCGTCGGGCAAGTAGTACACCGGAATCTGGTGTCCCCACCACAACTGGCGGCTAATACACCAGTCTT
The DNA here is from genome assembly GCF_041583095.1 of Draconibacterium sp. Classification (NCBI taxonomy): domain Bacteria; kingdom Pseudomonadati; phylum Bacteroidota; class Bacteroidia; order Marinilabiliales; family Prolixibacteraceae; genus Draconibacterium; species Draconibacterium sp. The sequence continues at coordinate 2,837 of NZ_JBFHGM010000194.1, read as the reverse complement.
TGATGTTGCCCATCCAGTGTTTGTAGGTATTTTTAAATTTCGGCGGATGGAAGCTGATCGTATCGTTCATCACGTTCTCCAAAGCCGGTTTTACCAGTTCTTCCATTTTCAGGAACCACTGTGCCGACAATTTTGGTTCGATTATCACATCAGTGCGCTCCGAAAAACCAACCTTATTTGTATAGTCCTCTATTTTAGCCAGGTTTCCTGCTTTCTCCAGTTCAGGAACAATTTTATCGCGAACAACAAAACGGTCTTCGCCAACAAACAGCTCAGCTTTTTCGTTAAGTGTTCCGTTGTCGTTAAAAATGTCGATTGATGGCAGATTATATCTCAGGCCGATTTCGTAGTCATTAATGTCGTGGGCCGGTGTAATTTTCAAACATCCGGTACCAAATTCCATGTCAACATATTCATCCTCGATGATCGGTATTGAACGGTTGATCAGCGGTACCAAAACACGTTTCCCCTTCAGGTGCGCAAAACGTTCGTCGTTTGGATTTACACAAACGGCAGTATCGCCCAAAATCGTTTCAGGGCGTGTGGTTGCAATGGTTACAAACTCGTCCTCACCTTCAATTTTGTAATTCAGGTAGTAAAGTTTACCCTGCATTTCTTTGTAGATCACTTCCTCATCAGAAAGTGCAGTTTTTGCTGCCGGATCCCAGTTTACCATACGTACGCCGCGGTAAATCATTCCTTTGTTAAACAGGTCGACAAAAACTTTGATTACTGATTCGCTGCGGGCTTCATCCATGGTAAAAGCCGTACGATCCCAGTCGCACGAGGCACCCAGTTTTTTCAGCTGCTCGAGGATAATACCACCGTGTTTATCGGTCCATTCCCAGGCATGTTTCAAGAATTCGTCGCGCGAAAGATCGTACTTGTCAATTCCTTCAGCGTTTAGTTTGTTTACCACTTTGGCTTCAGTAGCAATCGATGCATGGTCGGTACCCGGCACCCAGCAGGCGTTTTTACCGGTCATTCGCGCGCGGCGGACCAGAATATCCTGAATGGTATTGTTAAGCATGTGCCCCATGTGCAACACGCCGGTTACGTTTGGCGGCGGAATTACAATCGTGTAAGGTTCGCGCTCGTCGGGAGTGGAGTGGAAAAAGTTGTTATCCATCCAGTATTTGTACCATTTATCTTCAACCTCGGCCGGGTTGTACTTGCTCGGAATTTCCATCTGACTCATCTTGAAATATCTAGCTAAAATTTGAGGTGCAAAAGTACAATTAAAAGTTTAGAGTTCAATGTTCAACAGGAAGAGTTTAGGTTCTGAAGGTTGAGACTTAAAGAAAGTAGTCTGTTTGCATATTTTAGTTAACACTTATAGCGTCCTGTAACACTTTCACCCTCCCTGCGGGATTAAAACCCGTCCTGTAAGGTTTTTACCCTTCCTGTCGCACAGGAACAGCAAATTTCCCTACAGGACGACCAAAATCCTAACAGGATTAAAAAAAAGTGGTACAGGATAACTAAAAATGCTACAGGACGAGAAAAAAAGTAACAGGAAAGCATAAAAGTGCTACAGGACACCCAAAAAGCTAACAGGACTGCGATAAAACCTGCAGGAAACAAAAAACCACGAACAGAGTAGTATCTACTACACCGTCCGTGGCTGAATTATATATGTTATCGGTTTTTCTTATTGTCGTGCAACCTCGCCATGGTAGCCCAGGTCGAGGCCTTTCTTTTCGTCCATGCGTCCTACTTTTACAGGCACAAAGCGGTTTATTGTTTTTAACATGCCCCAGGTAAATACAAAACCCCAGGCCGACGCAAAAATTATTGCCGTAATCTGTTTCAGTAAAAAGCCAAACCCGCCTCCAAAAAACAATCCGTTGGCACCATTGGCGTTAACAGCTGTGGTTCCGAATAAGCCCAGAAGAATGGTTCCAAGTACACCTCCAATTCCGTGCACGCCCCAAACATCAAGGGCATCGTCCCAGCGTTGACGCTCAACAAATTTAACTGCCTGGTAGCACACCATTCCGGCGCACAGGCCAATAAACATAGCTGTTCCGAGCGTTACGTAACCTGCAGCAGGAGTAATTGTTGCCAGTCCGGCCACAGCACCGGTCATTAACCCAATAAAAGTAGGTCGTTTCTTTCCGGTGGTCCATTCAATTCCCAGCCAGGTAATAGCTGCCACCGATGCCGCCACGTCGGTATTTAAAAATGCCTGTGCGGTAACAGCATCCACATCCAGTTCACTTCCGGCGTTAAAACCGTACCAACCGAACCACAATAAACTGGTTCCGATAGCAACCAGCGGAATATTGTTGGGGCCGCTGTTTTTTTCGGCACGGGATCCTACAAAAAACACTGATGCCAATGCCGCAAAACCGGCGGTTGCGTGCACCGTAATTCCTCCGGCAAAATCAAGAACTCCCCATTCGGCAAGGATTCCACCTCCCCAAACCATGTGAACAAAGGGATAGTATACAAAGATTTGCCAAAGAACCAGAAAGATGACGTAAGCCTTAAAAGTTACTCTGTTAATAAAAGCTCCGGTAATTAAGGCAGGAGTGATAATGGCAAACATCATTTGGTAGGCCACAAAAATATATTCCGGGAAATTACGGTCGGCCGACAAGGGCGTACTTGCCGTAACCCCGTTCAGGAAAGCTTTATCGAAATTTCCAATGATGCCGAAAAAATCGTTTCCGCCGGCCAGGGTTCCACTAAAGCACATCGAGTAGCCAAAGCTAATCCACAGAATAGTTGTTATACCTAACGACACAAAACTCTGCATCATAATACTCAGGATATTTTTTTTACAGCCCAAACCGCCGTAAAAGAAAGCCAGCCCGGGAGTCATTAACATCACC
>NZ_JBFHGM010000193.1:0-9996 GCF_041583095.1 Draconibacterium sp. | reverse complement strand
TTCAAAAAATCGTATCGCCATTTACCAATAGTCCATTGACATTCATAGGCAGGCAAATCCAGGTCGACATAATAATTAGGGAATTTACCTTCATCGTAATGCCTGAACTGACCACCCCAGCTTTCTTTTCCAGGGTCATCAACATCCCCGACATTTCCGACAACCGACGATGTTAAATATAAAATGGAAGGACTATCGCCCTCCTTCAAACTGTTCTTTGGCCAGTTGGCGACCGGAAATACATCTCCACACTTTTCGGCAAATAAACCGCTATGATCCGACCCATGATTTCTGATGTTGTGATCAACAAAAGAGGTATAAGCCCACTCTCCTTCCTGCAATCCCGACTGGTAAACGCCTCTGAATGTTTCATGAGTTCCCCGGGGAAGAATGCCATTCTCTATCCACCATAATTCAGCATATTTATTTTGCATGAAATCAAAAATGAAGTCTCGGCTGGCGGTATCATGTAGAGTGTTTGAAGAACTAATGTAGTAGATTCTAATTTTGTCAGCTATATCAGGTGCATCATACAGCGCTTGTGCAGTTGTTGTTATACTTCCCCATACAAGAATCCAAAGTGGGTTTTCCTTCGTGTAATTACGTGCGGTTTTTATAATCCATTGCGATCCTTCAGAGGATTTTTCGGGAGCCGGCAAACCGGGATGTTCCGAGCCAAGAGTAACCAGGCCCAAAAGTGTTTTTTCATCCATCAGATCGTTATACCCGTTTTGACGCAGATGATCAACATCTATCCGTTTTATCCAGGAAGAGATTAATTCTACCCGGGGAATCGTGTCCCAGGGGTGGGCGTCTATCTGCGTACAGGGGGTGGAAACAATTCCTTTAATTTTCAATATATCGCTATAATGAACTGCCCTGAACAATGATTGAATATCATCAGGGTCGCCTCCTAAATCGGTGTCGATTATTACATCGAATGTCGTGTTTGATTCTGACTTCGAATTGCAGCTCGTTACTGCCAAAACGACCAGAACTAAAAATAGTATTGCCAGGTTCCGATATAAATACCTCATAATTTAATTCTTTTGTATACACACCACTTTTGAACGCTAACTTACTTATCTGTTTATATTTTTCAACTCTACCCACCATATATTGCTGGATATGTTCATGTTTTATGTTACTGCTTATTTGTAATGTTATTTCAGGGCGCGTATTCAACGGCGTTAATTTTTAGAGGCTTAAATGTAGCTATTATTTTAGTAAATAGCTTTTGGGACGTTAAAAATAGATTCTACCATTGGCAGGAGCCTTCCGCTGCTTAAAAAAGTTCGTCCGCAGATGCTTTTCGGCTGTCCTACGCCGAAAAAATGTGCTCCTACATCGAAAATAACCGTTCCTACACCAATAATTGGTCGTCCTACATCGAAAAGCAGGCGTCCTACACCGTCAGAACCATCTCCTACATTACATTTGTCTCGTCCTACACATGTAGGACGATCATTTTACAGTGTAGGAACGATAAAAACAGTCGTATTTCTGTCAATTTGCTATTTGTGTTCCAGTTTTCTTACAAAAAAAACGAGACAACAAATGTGCTGCCTCGTTCTGTTTAATTACTATACTTAACACTATTCCCCTGAGTCGTTATTGTCACCGGATTTATTCCTGTTATAGGTTTTATTCCTGTAAATATTGCGGTAGCCTTTTAGCCGGTCTTCGTTTTTCCAGAACACATAGCGTCCGCAGTTTTTAATTTCGTCGGCAGCTTGTTGCATATAGGTATAGGCGCGGTCGCGGACGATTTTTACCTGGTGGTCGATTTCCTTTTCGCCATTGGCTTGTGCCAGCACTATGGCCAGTTCGTCGGCAGTAGTATCCGCCAGCGGAAGTAAGGTAACATCGAAATTAATTAATGCCAATGGTTCGGGATTGGCCTCACCCAGGGCGGCCAGGTTGCTCAAATCCTGAATCATATCGGCATCGCCGGTTCCGTCGGCTATGTCGCTCACCTTTGTTAACAGGCGCGGGTCGTTACGGAAAGCATACCGGAAATCGTGCAGCAAGCGGCCGTGCAGTTCGTAAGCTACCGGTGCCCGCTCTTCCCATTCTTTTTGGGCATCCTGTGGCGTATGCTGTTCGCGTTTCCACATGGCCTCGGCTGTGCGGCAGGCACCGTTGCGCACCGTTAACGAATCGATAGTGGTTTCGGGTAAACCTGCGCCGGTTAGCTCAGTCTTGTCGTCGAGGCTCCATAAATAAAGGTTTTCATTCTCCTGAATTGCACTTTCTACAGGAATTCCAGGTGCTTTTACTTCTTCGGCCGGAAGGGCCATAAATGCATCGTAACATGCATCGTAATCTTGTCGGTCTGACATGGTTTTTTTGATTTTATTCGTATCGGGGATACGAGGTTTAACATGTAATTCAGCTCAATTTAGGGCTAATAGTAAACATATGCAAAATTTGTTTTTATGTTTTGTAGCAGGGTGCTGGAGATGTATTGCACACAACCTAAGCGCATAAAAGAGTCCGGGGCTGTATAAAAGTATTGTATACAGCCCCGGACTTTTGCTATTTGTGGTTTCAAAAAACGGAATGCGATACAATCGCTCACCGCAGGTTTGTCGTCAAACAATAAACAAAAAAAGAGGAGACTTGCGCCTCCCCTTTTTCTCTATCTGTTTACTATTTCTAGTTTCTTGTATTGGTAATAAAATCGCGCTCCGATTTAACCAGGTTAATCGAATGCAGCAAGAGGTTTTCCAATTCGGTATGTATTTTAAAGTACAACTGCGAATTGCGTGTGTTTACCAATTGCTGTTTCACACGTTTGAATTGCTGTTTCTCGTTTTTGCGCAACAACTCAACCACAAGGTCTATTTCTTTAATCAGCTCATCAATACCCTCGAAGCTCTGATTTTTCACCATTTTCGTTACCTTTTTCAGAATAGCAGTTACCTTATCGATGGTAGCGGTTAATTCTGCCGCCTGCTCTTCGGTAAATGGTTTGTGGTTGTTTTCAACATGGGCAATCATCGGGCTTAGCATATAATGCACTGCGTGTGCCATTTCGCGTTTGTGCTCGATCATTTGCACATAGTAGTGTGTTGTTTCTGACGAACTATCCATCAGTTTCTCAGCAATCCTAAACACCTTATCCTTGTTCTTTTTCGCTTTTTTCGACAATACTTTGCAGGCTTCTTCGGCTTTACGCAGGCCGCCTCTGTCTTCGTTTAAAAAGCTTTGCATACCCACCTCAAGTATATCGGTAGTATTGGCCAGGCCTTTTAAAATTTGTTTGGCGCTTTTGGCAATAATATCTTCTGTTGCATCCTCGTCCTTAATATTATCTTCTTCTTCGGCTACTTTTGCCTGAGCACGTTTACGGAAAAGAATCTGAGTTCGTACCACCATAAAAATGGCCACTGCAATAAATACGAAGATCATAAACTTACCGCTAAGCGAGATAATCAGGGCAATTAATCCTGCCACCGAAAAAGCAATTAAAGCCGTTAAAAACCAACCGCCAATTACGGCAAACACACCCGAAATACGGTATACGGCACTGTCACGATCCCAGGCACGGTCGGACAATGAAGTACCCATTGCCACCATAAAGGTTACGTAGGTAGTTGAAAGTGGCAATTTTAACGAAGTACCAATTGCAATAAGAATACTGGCTACCACCAGGTTTACCGATGCACGGATTTTATCGAATGCCGGAGCTTCAGCATCGTCGTTGTAATACGAATGTTTTTCGAACCTTGATTTTAACGTATTGCCAACTGCCGCCGGCATCGTCTTTTGTACTTTTTTGTTGAAATTGGTAAAACCGCGCACCATTACACGTGCAGCCAGTGACGAACCAAAACGCTCGTCGCCAGCATCCTGGCGGCTAAGGTTAATTTCTGTTTCGGTAACGGCACGTGCCTTTTTCGACATGATTAAGGTAATAACCATTACCAAACCTGAAACTATAAGCATGTAAAGCGGAGTACTGCTCTTTCCGGCCAGATTTGCCATCGAGAACTGGTCGGCAGGCATACCTGATGCCATCCAGTCCTGGAACGATTTAAATCCGGCTACCGGGACTCCAATAAAGTTTACAAGGTCGTTTCCGGCAAAGGCCATGGCCAGCGCAAACGTACCAACCATTACAACAACCTTAAGGATTTTAATATTGAATATCCATTTCAGCAATTGAATAAACACCACCCAAAAACCAAAACTTACCAGTAATATAAATCCAACATTATGCTTGAAATAATCCTGAAGGGTTTCTCCCGATGCCAGTTCAACGCCTGCAAATGAAGACCCTTTCATTCCTTTAATAAAAATAAAGTAGGTTATTGCCGTAATGGCAAGTCCTCCGAATGCCGACCCGAAGTATTTCATTGGGCCGCGGTAGCGAAACGAAAAGATAAAACGGGTGATGTACATTACCAGTGCCCCCACACTAAATGCGATAAACACCGAGAGCAGAATACCCGTTATAATTGCCAGCGCTTTACTGGAGTTAATGTAATTCGACAATTCGGCAGCTACCGAAAGTCCCATCCCTTTGATTTTAACGGCAGCAACTGCCACGGCCGATCCAAGCAACTCAAAAACGATACTTACCGTTGTTGATGTTGGCATGCCAAAGGTGTTAAACAAATCGAGAAGAATTACATCGGTGATCATTACGGCCAGAAATATGACCATGATCTCGGCAAAATAAAACTGATCGGGATGAAAAATACCCTTACGGGCTACTTCCATCATTCCATTCGAAAATGTCGCTCCAACCAGTACACCAATACTGGCCATTAGAAAGATAACCCACTTTGGGGCAGCTTTCGATCCAATTGCAGAATTTAAAAAGTTAACTGCATCGTTACTTACTCCAACAATTAAATCGGAAATTGCCAAAGCAAAAAGAACGACTACCAGAATTAAATAAAAATTTTCCATTTATTTGTTTTTAATTATGCTGTCTGATAACAATCTACTTAAAACTTTAATCATTTTGTAATCGCTGGCAAAGGTGTTCCAAAAACGGAATATTTTTGTTACATTTTGATTACATTTTGATTACATTTTCGCCTCTCAGGTGCAATATATAAATAAACAATAATCGATTTCAAATTACGAATAATAAAAAACATTCAGAATCCACGGGAATTATCAAGAAAAATTAAAGAGAGGCCGGTTTACAGCATTTCATGAAAATAGTCAGATAAACAGGCGCATATAACATCCGAGCATCGAACAGCTTATTGATCGCGCCTGCTATTTACTTACCTATTAACCACGGGTTTCACCCATGGTTAATCATATTTTATCCCTTCGGGATATAGAACAGAATTACAGAGTTAAGACGAGTTACATGAACAGCGATATAAGAATTCAAAGCTTTTATGGCGCTGAAAGCGTCGAAGGTGATTAACCCGTTGTGTAGCTCCGGATTATAATGAACGAAGGGGAATCGTCCGGTGAAACCAGCCGATCGAAGCCAGATGGTTCTTCCGGACGAAATCTAAATGGCAATACACATGGGAATAAGGGAGACTTACAGAAAAAAAGCCGGAATAACTATTCCGGCTTAAAAAAATACTATGCATTGATTTTTAATTCTTTTGAATTGTATTGGTGATAAAATCGCGGTACGCTTTCATCAGGTTTATAGTGTGTAATAACAAATACTCCATCTCCGAAATTAATTTGAAGAACAACTGAGAATTTCGAGTATTAACCATCTTATTTTTAATACGTTTAATCTGGTTTTTCTCCATCTTGTAAATTTGTTCCAGAATCTTGTCGCGCTCTTCAATAATTTGATCAATGTCGTCAAATGTCTTTCCTTCAATATCTTTCAGTACTGATTTAAAGAACTGATCAATATTACCCGCAACATCTTTTAATTCCGTATGCTGTTCTTCAATAAACGGTTTATGGTTGTTCTCAATGTGCTTAATCATAGGCTCCAACATAAAATGCACGGCGTGTGCCATTTCGCGTTTGTGCTCCATCATTTGCACATAGAAGTGACTGGTATCCGACGGGCCTTCTGCCAATTTTGTAATCGTTGAATAAACTTTGTCGCGGTTTCGTTTCGACCGTTTCGAGAATTTTCGTGAGGTTTCCTGTACTTTTTTCAAGCCTGCCCGGTCTTCTTTTAAGAAGTATTTAATCCCTTCTTTAACCACCTCGTCGCTCGATTTTACAGCTTTTATCATTTGTCTCGAACTCTTCTCCAATATCTCTTCCTGCGCATCAGCATCTTCAATAACTTCGTCTTCTTCCGCCTGCAGCTGATCACGTTTTTTCATTATGATATGAGTACGGAATACCATAATTATCGCTACCCCAACAAAAACGAAGATCATGAACTTACCGCTAACAGCAATGAGTAATGCCACAAGTCCTGAAACAGAAAAAGCAATTAAGGCGGTTAAAAACCAGCCCCCAATTACGGCAAAAACTCCCGAGATACGGTATACCGCACTTTCGCGATCCCATGCACGATCGGATAACGAAGTACCCATTGCCACCATAAAAGTTACATATGTGGTTGACAAAGGCAATTTAAGCGATGTACCAATGGCGATTAAAATACTTGCCACTACAAGGTTTACCGATGCCCGAACCTTATCGAACGAAGGCGGATCCTGATCGTCTTCACGAACATACGAATGTGGTTCAAAACGAGAGGTAATTCCTTCGGAAACAGATTTTGGTAATAACATTAAAAAGCGATTGTTAAACCTGGTAGCTCCTCGAACAATAACACGTGCTGCAAACGATGATCCAAATCGTTCGTCACCTTCATTCTGACGCGACAAATCAAGCGATGTTGCTATTACCGACTTTGCCTTTTTCGACATAATCAACGTAACGATCATTACCAACCCGGCGATAAGTAGCATATAGGTGGGTGTTCCTACTTTTCCGGCAAGCATTGCCATCGAGAAGGTATCAGGATTAGTTGCTCCGTCAGCGATCCAGGCCTGGAACGAATTGTAACCGGCAAGCGGTACACCTATAAAGTTTACCAGGTCGTTTCCGGCAAAAGCCATAGCCAGCGCAAATGTACCGGCCAGCACCACAACCTTCAATATTTTTATATTAAAAATCCATTTCAACAGCTGAATAAATACGACCCAAAAACCAAAGCTATAGATCAGCATTAATCCTGTATGATGCTTTACCCAATCCTGAATTGTTTCCCCACTACTTAACTCTATACCTGCAAAGGTTGATCCTTTCATTCCTTTAATCACAATAAAATAAGTAATTGCAGTAATAGCCAATCCCCCAAAAGCTGAACCAAAATATTTCATTGTTCCGCGGTAATTAAAGGTGAATAACATTCTTGTAAAATATTGCACAATTGCACCAACCGTAAAAGCAATAAAAACCGAGAGTAAAATTCCCGTAATAATTGCAAGTGCCTTACTCGAATTAATGTATTGAGACAGCTCTATTAATACCGAGCCTCCGGCAGCCTTAATTTTTACAACCGATACGGCCACGGCAGCTCCGAGTAATTCAAAAACTATTGAAACGGTTGTAGATGTAGGCATTCCGAATGTGTTAAACATATCGAGCAGAATCACATCGGTTATCATTACTGCCAGAAAAATGATCATGATTTCGGAAAAGACAAACATCTCGGGATGAAAAATACCCTTTCGGGCTACTTCCATCATTCCACTTGAAAATGTAGCCCCAATCAGCACTCCTAAACTGGCCATTAGAAATATCACCCATTTTGGAGCTGCTTTCGAACCCACAGCCGAATTGAGGAAGTTTACTGCATCGTTACTTACACCTACAATCAGGTCTGAAATAGCTAATGCAAAAAGTACAATTACAAGAATCAGGTAAAAGTTTTCCATTAAATTTGGTTTTAAATAAAGGTCGGCAAATATAAAGCAAGTAAAAAGTTTAATCGTTTTGTAATATTAATAAAATATTAACTAACCATGAAATTACCATTAACCAATTAATAACCACTTTTTTATACGGCATTTGAAACCTTAATTTGTAACGTTCGATTTTCGAACAACAGACAGTACGTAACATAATATTATTAAATGAGAACATATTCTTCGAAATTCCTTGCCTCACTGGTTGCCTTTATTTTAACCTTGCTGGCCTTTGGTATCGCTTTGCTGGCACACTACTTTGGCGAGAATATTTTGGTTATAACCATTTCTACACTAGCCTTTTCGGTAGCCGCCTACTTTTCCATTTTATACATTATTAAGAAATACATTATCGATCGTATTCGCCCCTTGTATAATACCATTCGCGATTTACCGCTGAGCGGAAAAAAAATGGAAGAAAAAATCGACTCGAACAGTTTGCTGTTAAACGTAAAAAACGAGGTTGAAGAATGGGCCAAAACGCAATTGAAAGAAATTGAACGACTTAAAGAGCTGGAGAAATACCGCAAAGATTTTGTAGGAAACGTATCGCACGAATTAAAAACACCAATTTTTAATATCCAGGGTTATGTTCTTACGCTTTTGGAAGGCGGCCTGGAAGACCCCAAAATCAATAAACTGTATCTGAAACGCACAGAAAAAAGTATCGACCGTATGGTATCGATTGTTGAAGACCTGGAATCGATCACCAAACTGGAATCGGGAGAGTTGCAGCTAAACATGACCCGTTTTGATATTGTAAAAACCGTTGAGGAAGTTATTGAAATGGAACACTGGCAAGCTTCGGAAAGCCAGATCACAGTGCAGATCATTAACAAACCCGACAGGCCCATTTATGTGCGTGCCGACAAAAAGCGTATTCTCGAAGTAATTACCAACCTTATTGTTAACGGCGTAAAATACGGCAAACAAAACGGTTACGTAAACATTTCGTTTCACGATTTAGAGGACAATATAATTGTTGAGGTTGCCGATAACGGTATTGGTATCGAGAAAAAAGACCTTCGACGTATTTTTGAGCGCTTCTTCCGTGTCGACAAGTCGCGTTCGCGCGAGCAAGGAGGCACCGGACTTGGCCTTTCAATTGTAAAACACATTATCGAAGCTCATAATCAATCTATTAACGTGCGAAGTGTGCTCGATCAGGGAACCACATTCAATTTTACACTCGAAAAGCAAAAGTAGCCCAATCAAAACTTTCCGTAAAAAAAAACGTAAGAGTGGCTATTAATTTGTATTTTGGTTCAATTAAGCACTATTTTAGATTCGTGTTTATTTTTTGTTTAAAGGAAAGTTAATTGTTCTGTAATAAGCAGCATTTACTTTTGTCAAGAATTTTATGTTATGAGTGAAAATCAATTTAAAGTTTTACTGGTTGATGACGAGTTGGATATCCTCGAATTTCTGAGTTACAACCTTGAAAAAGAAGGATACGAGGTATTTACCGCCCGAAATGGTGTGGAAGCAATTAAGATTGCTGAAAAACAGGTACCCCACCTCATTATACTCGACGTAATGATGCCGGAAATGGATGGAATTGCCGCGTGCGAGGAGCTTCGAAAAATACCTGCACTAAGCAGTACCGTTATCGCCTTTTTAACTGCGCGTGGCGAAGACTATTCGCAAATTGCAGGCTTTGAGGCCGGAGCCGACGATTACATCACCAAACCGGTTCGCCCAAAAGTTTTGGTTAGCCGCGTGAAAGCACTGCTAAAACGTACCGGCGAAGCTACACAACCTGTTGAAGTGGTTGACACCAACACCGTAACAATTGGCAACCTGCTTATTGACAAAGAACGCTACCTTATTCGTATTGGCGACAACGAAATGATTTTGCCACGAAAAGAATTTGAATTGCTTTCGCTTTTGGTTTCGAAACCCGGAAAAGTGTTTACCCGCGAGGAGATTTACTATTCGGTTTGGGGCGAAAATGTAGTGGTTGGCGACCGGACAATCGATGTTCATATTCGTAAACTCCGCGAGAAAATTGGCAACGAGCACATTAAAACGCTCAAAGGAATTGGTTACAAATTTGTTGAATAACAAAAGAAGATATTATAACGAAAGGGGCTTTTTAAAGTCCCTTTTTTTGTCTCTA
>NZ_JBFHGM010000192.1:0-10137 GCF_041583095.1 Draconibacterium sp. | reverse complement strand
GAGCAACTGATTCCTATACCAATCCGGAACTGATGAGAGACCATCCTATGGTGCTTGGCGCTTATGGCATTCTCCCCCAATGGAATAAAGTTGATCCGGAGATTATGCGCAATACCATGCATGTAGTGGCAAAAAAATGGAACTGGCAACAAACCTGGGGGTGGGATTATCCGATGGCAGCTATGTGTGCCACCCGGTTGGGAGAACCTGAAATGGCACTCGAATTTTTACTAAAAGATGTACAAAAAAATACTTACCTGAAAAACGGTCACAATTTTCAGGATGACCGGTTAAGAATTTACCTGCCCGGAAACGGAGGTTTGTTGACTACCATAGGTATGATGTGTGCCGGATGGGACGGTTGCACAGAGGAAAACCCGGGATTTCCGAAAAATGGGAAATGGGATGTAAAATGGGAAAATATATCGCCTGTATTTTAAAGGACAAAATATGAATATGATGAAGAAAATTGCTGCCATACTGATTATAATTGCTGCCTTCGCGTGTAATCCAAAAGCAGAAAAAAACACTAAAAGCGCATTGGTTAATCGTCTTGAAAGTTTCTTCTACAACGACAACTTCTCTGTAATTCCAGACAAAACTTTTAATGTTGCCGATTTTGGTGCAGTTGCAGATGGAAGAACGCTGGCAACCGAAGCCATTCAGCAAACCATTGATGCTGCTGCAGAATCCGGAGGAGGGAAAGTGATTTTTCCGGCTGGAACCTATTTGTCGGGAGCACTTTTTGTAAAGTCGAATGTTGAACTTCATATCGGAGAGGGCGTTGTAATTCAGGCGATTCAGAACAACGATTATTACCCAAGAAAGTGGACGCGCATCGCCGGAATTGAAATGGAATGGCCGGCTGCACTGATTAATGTTTACGACGAAAAAAATGTGCGTATTACCGGAAAAGGGGTGATTGATGGAAACGGAAAATACTGGTGGAACAAATTCTGGGGCGATCCGAAATACAGTGGGGGCATGTGGGGCGAGTACAAAGACAAAGGTATCCGCTGGGCGGTTGATTACGATTGCGAGCGTGTGCGCCCTGTTGTTATCTGGAAATCGGAGGATGTGCTACTGAAGGATTTTACCGTAAAACGTGCCGGATTCTGGACCGTTTCGCTTACCTACAGCACACGCGTGCATGTCGACGGGCTGGTGGTTCGCAACAACATTGGCGGCCACGGACCAAGTTCTGACGGGATTGATACCGACTCCTCGAAAGATGTGTTGGTAGAGAATTGCGATATTGATTGCAACGACGATAACCTTTGTATAAAAGCCGGTAAAGATGCCGATGGATTACGCGTAAATCGTCCTGCCGAAAATATTGTTTATCGTAACTGCATCACGCGCGCCGGTCATGGTTTAATAACTTTGGGAAGCGAAACCTCAGGAGGCATGCGCAACATCGAAGTATATGGTTTAAAAGCCATTGGCACCAATATCGGAATCCGTTTTAAATCGGCAAAAGTACGCGGCGGAATCATCGAAAACATTCATTTTCATGATATAGAGATGGAAAATGTGGCCAATCCATTTCATTTTGAACTGAACTGGTACCCCGAGTACAGCTACTGCACGATTCCCGACGATATTCCTGAAGAAGAAATTAAAGACCGTTGGCGGGTACTGAGCCAGCGTGTTGTTCCCGAAGAAAAGGGAATTCCGGAGTTCAGAAACATCAAACTCAGCGATATTAAAGTGGAAAAAGCGAAACGTGCATTTTATGCCAATGCTTATCCCGAACGTCACATTCATCACATTAGCTGGGAAAATGTTTCGGTTGAAGCAGAGGAAAGTGGCCAGCTCACTTACGCCAGCAACTGGACAATGAAAGACGTTGTATTAAAAACGGCTGGCGGCGAACCCATCGCGCTAACGGAGTGCAATAATATTGAACAACCCGAATTAATAAAAATCAAATCACAAACGGTACAGGAAGAAACAAAACTTACGGTGGAAGAACAGTTTCAGGCAATCAACCGCAATGCTGATGCTGTTATTATCCCCGTTAATCCAACCGAAGAAAAAGCGCTGGTTAATGGAGACAGCACTTTGTATTCCGGGCAATTCAAGCTGTACATTCTGAAACAGGAAGATGCCTCTTTACATTTTTACGAACCGCTTGGCGACGGATTTTATTACTCGGAAGTGGAGATAGTTACCAGCCAAAATGGAAATATGATTCAGGTGAAAGGTCAGAAAGACCATGATTACACCATTCTTGTTAACCGGGCATCCAAACCAAACAGTATTTACGGCGCCGACAACTGGTCGTACCAGGAAAATACACGCCAGGCAATTATTGAAAAGAAAGGAAAGAACTTTTCCATTCAAATAGATTAAAACGCTAATTATGAATTCATTTCTAAGAACTACAACAACATTACTTTTTGTTCTATTAATCAATTTCGGTTGGGCAAATCCGGCCAAAAAAGAAATTAAATACCTCTCGGGAACTGATAGTGAAAACACCGTGGCATGGGATTTCTTCTGCACTGCCGGCAGAAAAAGCGGTGCATGGACCAAAATTGAAGTTCCGTCACACTGGGAGCAACAGGGCTTTGGCGAGTACGACTATGGCCGCGATTATCGCACTTACGGAAAAAAATTCGACTATGCCAAAGAAAGTGGTTTATATAAACATCGTTTCAACCTGCCTGAAAACTGGAACGGCAAACGTGTTTTTATTGTTTTTGAAGGCTCGATGACCGACACGGAAGTGAAGATAAACGGAGAACTCGCCGGGCCCATTCATCAGGGATCGTTCTACCGGTTTAAATACGACATCACAGATAAACTAAAAACTAACGGTGAAAATCTGCTGGAAGTAAAGGTAGACAAGTGGTCGTCGAATGCATCGGTGAACCATGCCGAGCGTTATGCCGATTACTGGATTTTTGGTGGTATTTTCCGTCCGGTATACCTGGAAGCCATGCCTCAAAACTATATCGACCGGGTGGCCATAAATGCACAAGCCGATGGATCATTTACAATGGAAACTTTCCCGGTAAATGTAGACGACAAACAAACGATTGAAGCCCGTATTTTCGACAATACAGGAAAACTGATACAAACCTGTCAAAGTTCAGTTTCAAAAGGCGATTCGCTGGTTGAGTTGTCGTGCAAAGTTGAAGATCCTCACACCTGGACGGCCGAAACCCCAAATCTCTATTCAATAGAAGTCAGGCTAAAAAACGGAGCTGAAACCACTTACGAACTCACCGAAAAATTTGGGTTCCGCACCATCGAGATACGCAAAGGTGACGGCATTTACCTCAATGGAACAAAAATTAAAATGAAAGGTGTAAACCGCCACGTTTTCTGGCCAGAAACCGGACGTTGTGTAAATCCGCAAATCGATTTGGATGATGTAAAACTCATAAAATTTATGAATATGAATGCGGTTCGGTGCTCGCACTACCCTCCCGACAAAACGTTTCTACAGTATTGCGACTCATTGGGACTTTATGTGCTCGACGAGCTGGCCGGCTGGCAAAATGCTTATGATACCGAATCAGGAAGTAAACTGGTAAAAGAAATGGTGATTCGGGATGTCAATCATCCGTCCATAATTTTCTGGAGCAATGGAAATGAAGGCGGGACCAACAAAGAACTGGATGATGATTATGGTTTTTACGATCCGTCGAAACGCCCTGTGATTCACGCCCACCACCGTCCCGGAAACGATTTTAACGGAATAGACTGCAACCACTACGAAAATTATTACAGCTCGAAAAAAATTTTGGATGAAGGCCTGATCTACATGCCCACCGAATTTTTGCATGCGCAGGACGATGGTGGCGGAGCAACGGCGCTGGCTGACTTTTGGGAGTTATTTTGGAATTCGGAACGATCGGCAGGTGGCTTTTCGTGGGTGCTGGCTGACGAAGGTTTGGTGCGCACCGATATGAATAATGTTATTGATGTCAACCGTGTAAATGCCCCCGACGGGCTGGTTGGCCCACACCGCGAAAAAGAAGGCAGCGTTTACGCTATGCGTGAAATTTACAGTCCCGTTAAAATTGAAATGGAAAAACTTCCTGAAGATTTTGACGGTACTATTCCATTGGAAAACCGCTACCATTTTACCAACCTGAACAAGGTGCGTTTTGAATGGCAATTGGTTGATTTTAGCTTGCCCGAACAACGTGGCGCATTTCATAAAGTAATAAAAAGCGGGGTAGCAAAAAGTCCTGACCTAGCTCCGGTTCAAAAAGGCAAGCTGGATTTGGATCTGCCTGCCAATTACAAGCAGTACGATGCATTGTACCTATGTGCTTTCGATCCATCGAACAACGAAATATACTGCTGGAGTTGGAAAACCGATGGCAATGCCAACCAGGTGGTTAAACTGGTTGAAAAAGACCTGAATGAAAGCGAAGAAGAGCGTTTAAAAGCACTAAAAGCCCTGGGAATTGAGGAAGATAATATTTTACCGATTGAACGTCAGGAAGGCGATACCAATATCAGTTCGTCGGTTGAGGTGAATGAAAACGATTCGCTGATCACGCTAAAAGCCTCGGGAATTGCTGTTACTTTTAGTAAAAAAGACGGTACAATCCGAAAGCTTGCCAATGATTTTGGACTGCCTCTACCCTTTTCAAACGGGCCGGTATTGGTGAGTGGAAATGCCAAACTGCTTACTATTGAAAAGAGCAAAAATGAAAACAGTTACCGTTTAAACATGCTTTATGATGGCGACATCAAACAACTGTCGTGGACCATGTACAACAGTGGCTGGCTGCAGCTTGATTACGAATACCTGGTAGAAGGCGAACAGTATTTTACCGGTATCAGTTTTGATTTTCCGGAATCGGATATCATCAGCGCAAAATGGCTGGGCGAAGGACCGGCGCATGTTTGGAAAAACCGTTTACAGGGCGGCCGTCTCGATGTTTTTCAGCGTTTGTACAATAATGTGCTGCCCGGCGATAACAACTGGCAATACCCTCAGTTTAAAGGTTACTATGCCGATGTTTCGTGGATAGAATTCAATACCGTTTATGGGAAATTTACGGTTGTAGCACAAGAGGACGACCTTTTTGTGCGCCTCTTTGATTTTTACGGAATTTCAGGGCCAAAAAATTATCCGGTCTTACCAAAAGGCGATATTTCTTTTCTCGACGGCATTCCACCACTCGGCACCAAACTGGCCATGGGAATCAGCAACGATACCTGGAACCTGGGACCTGCCGGAGAACTGAACAAGATGGACAAACCGGTAAAACGTAACTTATATTTCTATTTCGGTTTACGCAACTAACAATAAAAACTACTCACAGGGATTCATAAAACTTTCAATATGATACGAGTTCTTAATATTATCCTGGTTCTTTGTTTTTTTGCAGGATGTAAAGAAATTGAAAAAGAAAATTCGGACCGAAAACCAACCATATATATCATAGGCGATTCAACTGTAAAAAACGGACGCGGTGACGGAGCCGGTGGACTTTGGGGCTGGGGCGATCCTCTGGTTCAGTTTTTCGATACAAGCAGAGTAAACATAGAGAACCACGCACTGGGAGGTACCAGTAGTCGTACTTTCCGAAGTAAAGGCTTGTGGGATGAAGTACTCCGGAAAATACAACCCGGCGATTATTTGTTAATGCAGTTTGGTCACAACGATGATGGCCCGATAAACGACGATTTTAGAGCACGCGGTACCATTTATGGAATTAGCGACGCCACGGAAGAGATTGATAATATGCTAACCGGTGCTCATGAAATTGTTCACACTTACGGATGGTACATCAGGCAGTACATTGCCGAAGCCAAAGCAAAAGGGGCAATACCGGTCGTTGTGTCGCCTATTCCGCGAAATGACTGGGAAAATGGCCAGGTTCCGCGCAACGATACGAAATATGGATTATGGGCCAAAGAAGTGGCCAATTTAGATGAAGTTGAGTTTATCAACCTGAATGAAAAAATGGCAATTGCCATGGAAAAACTGGGCGAAGATGCGGTCACCGGTCATTATTTCTTTAAAAGAGATCATACCCATACTTCGGCAAAAGGCGCAGTGCTTGCGGCCACCCTGATTGTTGATGAACTAAAAAAATCGGATGAATGTTACCTGAAAGATTATTTGCTGAAGAATCCTAAAATAAACTTCCCGGTAAAGAAAAAGGTATTTATAATCGGAGACTCAACCGTTGCCAATGGAAACGATGAGATTGTTGGCTGGGGCCGCGAACTCTATAATTATATGGATACTACACGCCTTCTTATCTTAAACAAAGCACGTGGAGGACGAAGTAGCAGAAGTTTTCATTACGAAGGCCTCTGGGATGAGGTGCGGACACAGTTAAATTCCGGCGATTTCTTAATCATCCAGTTTGGACACAACGACGGCGGCAACCTCGACAAACCCAAATACAGGGGATCACTGCCCGGAACGGGAGATGAAACGATGGAAGTTACCCGCGGTGATGGTTCGAAAGAAACCGTTCACACCTATGGCTGGTACATAAAAAAATACATTCAGGAAGCTAAAGCCAGGGGAGTATCTGTTATTGTACTTTCACAAATTCCACGAAATGAATGGCCTAATGGAAAAGTAGAAAGGGTAGATGACAATTACGGCAAATGGGCAAAAGAGGCAGCCAAAGCAGAAAAAGCATTCTTTATTGATTTAAACAACACTATAGCCGTTGAGTATGAAGCCATGGGTCCAAAAATTGTAAAGCAATTTTTTCCGGGTGATCATACTCACACCAATGTTTACGGTGCCCGATTTAATGCCCTCACGCTTACCGAAGAGATACAAAATTTAGGAGAGTGTAAGTTAAGAGGCTATACGAATTTATATTAAACTATATTGAATTTAAACACTGATTCTAAAAAACCATAAACGATATGAATAAGAAATTAATTACCATTTTTACTGTCATTTGCACCTTGTTTGGCTTGACAGTATCGGCTCAAAAAGTAAACGATGTAACTACTCCGCTGCATCTGCTTCAACCGGATTATCCCAACCCTTACGGAAAACCAGATCCAGATGATATTATAAAAACCATCGACAAAATTTATAACTATTTAAATGAAAGCACCCCTGCCAAACTCCAGGATAAAAATACCGGGGAAGAAATTACTGATTTTTCAAAAGTGGATGAAAATACCATTTTTATGCCGGGAGACTTTCGGTTAAACAGTTATGAATGGGGAGTTACCTATGCCGGCATGCTGCTCGCGAGTAAAACTTCGGGAGATCCGAAGTACGCAGCTTATACAAGCGAAAGGCTCAATTTTATGGGTAAAGCGCTGGATGCGTTTACAAAGTTCGAAGAACAAAACCCAGGCGCACAATACGCCTTGTACCGCTCCGTTCATCCTCACGCACTCGACGATTGCGGAGCCATTTGTGCAGCCATGATTAAAGCAAGCAACAGCGGAAAAGCCCAAAATCTCGACAGCAGAATAAAAAGTTACATCGATTACATCAGCAATAAACAATTTCGTTTTGAAGACAATACACTGGCACGCAATCGTCCACAACCCAATTCCCTGTGGCTCGACGATCTGTTTATGAGCGTTCCGGCATTGGCACAAATGGGTAGCTACAGTGGCGACACCAAATATTTTGATGATGCCGTGAAACAGGTGATACAATTTTCAAATCGTATGTTCAATTACGAAAAGGGGCTGTACATGCACGGCTGGATAATGGATATGGAAGAACATCCGCAGTTTTACTGGGGAAGAGCCAACGGCTGGGCAGTAATGACATTGGTAGAACTGCTTGAAGTACTTCCGGAAGATTATCCGGAAAGAGATAAGGTGCTGGACCTGTTAAAACGCCACATAAAGGGATTGGCCAGTTACCAGGATGGAACAGGATTCTGGCATCAGTTGATCGACCGGAACGATACCTACCTGGAAACATCGGCTACAGCTATTTATGCATATGCAATTGCGCGGGCGATTAACCGTGGTTATGTTGATGCAAAGGTTTATGGTCCGGTAGCCTGCCTGGCCTGGAATGCCGTATCAACAAAAGTGAACGAAAAAGGACAGGTAGAAGGTACCTGCGTGGGAACAGGCATGGGGTTTGATCCTGCATTTTACTATTATCGTCCGGTAAACGTATTCGCCGCTCACGGATACGGACCTGTTATCCTGGCTGGAGCAGAAATGATAGAACTGGTTAAAACACACGACATCAGAATTAACGACAGCTCGCTTCAGTTTTATACCGAAAAAAAAGAGTGAAGGGAGTTTGATTTTGGATACGAAAAGGTAGCTGACAGCTTTCAGGCATTAACTCCTGCAACACCGTATTCAAAAGAGTAATAAATCTACAACCATGCAACGAATCATCAAAAACATATGCATTATGAAATTTAAGTCCTCGCTTTTCCTGCTAAGTTTATTCCTTCTTTCGGCGTTTTTAACATCGGCACAGCACCTTCCTGCCAAACAGGATGTAGTAGAAAAAATGGATCTGGCCAATGGCTATTTAATGAAAAAGTGGCCTGATCCGGGTGTAAATGTAATTACGAACAGAGAGCGCCCCAGCAACCTGTGGACACGGGCAGTTTATTATGAAGGATTAATGGCTTTGTATTCCATCAAACCCGACCCAGCCTACCTGCAATACGCGATCGACTGGGGCGAGTCTCATAAATGGGGATTACGATATGGTGTTAATTCGCGAAATGCGGATAGCCAGTGTGCAGGACAAACGTATATCGATTTGTATAACATCGAACAAAAGCCGGAGCGCATAAGAGACATTAAGGCCTCGGTAGATTTGATGCTGGAAACCAATAAAACTGACGACTGGGACTGGATTGATGCGCTGCAAATGGCCATGCCCGTATTTGCCAAACTGGCTGTTCTTACCGGAGATAGCAAATACTCGGAGCGCATGTACGAAATGTATATGGACACCAAAATTACGCAGGGCCTGTATAATAAAAAGGATGGTTTATGGTGGCGCGATGCCGATTTCACACCGCCTTACAAAGAGCCAAACGGTGAAGATTGTTACTGGAGCCGTGGAAACGGCTGGGTAGTGGCCGCACTGGTTCGGGTTATGGATATTTTACCCGAAAACGATCCGCACTACAAAGAATACCTGAAAACTTATAAGGAGATGATGAAAGCCTTACTTCCCATTCAGCGCGAAGATGGTTTTTGGAATGCCAGTCTGCACGACCCGAATAATTACGGGGGCAAAGAGGCAAGCGGCACATCGATGTTTGTATACGGCATGGCGTGGGGAGTGAAAAATGGTATTTTGAGCGCAAAAAAATACATGCCGGCAATAACAAAGGGATGGAATGCACTGGCCACCGAATCGGTTCATGAGGATGGTTCTTTGGGCTATGTGCAAGGCACCGGTAAAGAACCAAAAGACGGGCAACCGGTAACCTACACCAGCAAACCCGATTTTGAAGACTACGGTTTGGGCTGTTTCCTTTTGGCTGGTAGCGAAGTGTACAAATTGTGTAAATAGCACCTCCCCTTACATTAATAATTGCATAAACTCAGATTTATGAAAAAGCTTTTAACGTTCCTGTTTTTAACCACCACATTTGCACCGCTTTTAGCACAAAACCGGAAACGCGTAGTAAAAGAAAATATACCACTGGACTCCATACGCTTGAGCGATCCGTGCATTCTGGCCGATAAAAACACCGCCACTTATTACATGACCGGAACGGGCGGTTTGCTTTGGAAAAGTAAAGATCTGAAATGGTGGACAGGCCCTTTTGTGGTGGCACAAACCGATCCTGATTCGTGGATGGGGCCGCGCCCCATGATCTGGGCTGCCGAATTGCATCAATACAACGGCAAGTACTACTACTTTGCCACTTTCACGAACCGCAAAGTGATTATCGACACGGTAAAAGGAAATGAAATTGAACGACGCGCCAGTCATGTTTTGGTAAGCGACAAACCCGACGGGCCTTATGTTCCGATGAAAGACTCCATATACCTGCCGGCCGACAAACCCACTTTAGACGGAACCTTCTGGGTGGATAAAGACGGAAAACCGTACATGATTTACTGCTACGAGTGGCTGCAAAACTGGAACGGCACCATTGAAAAGATAGAACTGAAACCGGATCTCTCGGGAACGATTGGTGAAGGAAAGGTTTTATTTCGTGCACACGATTC
>NZ_JBFHGM010000191.1:0-10149 GCF_041583095.1 Draconibacterium sp. | reverse complement strand
GTAATGATCTCCCCAACGCTGTTCCAAGCCATCCGCAACCTAATATCGATACTGTTGTTCTCATGTTTGTTTGCTTTTTTAGTTTTGATTTCTACCTGTTACTAATGGAATTAGTGTTTAAAATCCTTGCCTTCTTTAATTTCCTCCACGTAATTATTGCGGAGAACAAAGTCGCCAAAATGCTCTCCATCCTCGCGATTTGCTGCAAAATCAGCAATAATCGGACGCAGCTCATTCAGTATCTCTTCCTCGTTGATGGTTTGTTTGTAAAGCGTATTCAAACGCGATCCGTTAAAACTTCCACCAAGGTATAAGTTGTAGTAGCCCGGCGATTTACCGATCAGGCCAATTTCAGCCAGATAAGGTCGTCCGCAACCATTGGGGCAGCCGGTCATACGGATTACAATTTCTTCTTTGCCCAGCTGATGTTCATCCAGTATCGTTTCAATTTTCGTTACCAAATCGGGCAGGTAACGTTCAGCTTCGGCAAATGCCAGCGGGCAGGTGGGTAACGCAACACAAGCAATTGAATTCTTTCGTAAGCCGGAAATATCTTCAGGAGACACGCCATAAGTTTTTAGCAAGGCGTCAACCTGGTTTTTCACTTTTGTGCTCACTCCCGAGATGATCAGGTTCTGATTTCCGGTAAGGATAATATCGCCGTCGATCACTTTTGATATCTCTCGAAGGGCAGTTTTTAGTTTATATTCTCCCCGGTCAAGCACGCGGCCGCCTTCTACAAAATAAGTGAGATGCCACTTTTTGTCGCTGCCTTTTATCCAGCCAAAATCATCTCCGTTTCGGTCTAAAACGTATTCGCGTTCCGGCTCCAGTTCATACCCCAGGTACTTTGTCAGTTCAGCCACGAATTCCTCCACTCCCATTCGGTCGATGGTGTATTTTAAACGGGCCTGTTTCCTGTCTTTACGGTTACCGTTATCACGTTGTACCAGCACCACTTTCTCTGCAACATCAATAATTTGATCTGGGGTACAAAAACCAATTACAGTTCCGGTTCTCGGATAAGTTTCGGGTTTCCCGAATGTAGTTCCCAAACCACCGCCAACGGCAACATTGTAGCCAACAATTTTGTCGTTTTCAACAATGGCAATAAAACCCAAATCCTGCGAAAAAACATCACAATCATTATGTGGTGGAATTACAATCCCGATTTTAAACTTACGCGGCAGGTAACGGTTTCCGTACAAAGGCTCAACCTCCTCTTTACTGTCGGCAACCAGTTTTTTATCCAGCCAGATTTCGTGATAAGCACCTGTTTTGGGCAAAAGATGCTCGCTGATATTTTTAGCTGTTTCAATCACTTCAGCATGAAATGATGACTGTGCCGGATTGGCATGGCTCATCACGTTACGGTTTACGTCGCCACACGCTGCGATGGTGTCCATCAAATGGTCGTTCATTTCTTTAATGGTGGCCTTCAGGTTTCTTTTCAGTACACCGTGCAACTGAAATGTTTGCCTTGTTGTCAATTTCAACGTACCATTGGCATATTTTTCCGACAACTCGTCCATTGCCAGCCATTGCCCTGGCGTAAATCTTCCGCCGGGCATACGCAACCGTATCAGAAATGAAAAGGCAGGTTCCAGTTTTTGCCGTTTTCGTTCTTTGTCAATATCGCGATCCCACTGCTGATAAATACCGTGGAATTTCGAGATTTGCGTATCTCCATCCGATATGGCCCCGGTAATCGGGTCGGCCAGACTTTCCGTTAAGGTTCCCCGTAAATAGTTACTATCGTATTTGAGCTTTTCTACTTCTGAAAGCTCCTGCCAGTTAATATTTTCACTCATAATTTTTGGGTTATAATTTCAGGAGCGACTACATGAAGGTAGTTGCAGTCGCTCCTGCTATTTTTATTTATCCCGATGAACTTTATTATCGGGATTAGTTCTACTAATAACTTTTAATGCGTTACACTTTTAAAAGTTGAGTCTCACTAATAAACATCGGTTTGGAAACGCTTTTCACGTTTCAAATTTTTCACATATTTTTCGGCTTGTTCCTCGCTGATTCCACCCTGAGTTTGAATGATATCAAGCAAAGCCTTGTTTACATCTTTGGCCATATATTTCATATCGCCACACAAATACAAGTGGGCACCGTTTTCCAGCCAGTCGAACACTTCCTTTTGCTGCTCTTTTAGTTTGTGCTGCACATAAACTTTTTCCTCCTGGTCGCGACTAAAAGCAACATCTATCTTGGTTAGTACTTCGTTCTTTAATAGCTTTTGCCACTCGGTTTGGTACAGGAAATCGGAGCTAAAACGACGGTCGCCAAAAAACAACCACGACTCACCTTTAATTCCCAGACTCTCGCGATGCTGCATAAATGCGCGATACGGTGCTACACCCGTTCCGGCACCAACCATGATAATTTTTGATCCGTTGGCCGGCAATTTAAACGATGGATTTTTGTCGATATAAATCGGTATTTGCTCATCAATCTCAATGCTATCGGCAAGGTGAGACGAACATGCTCCGTTGCGTTTGCGGTTTTTACGCTCGTAACGCACAACCGAAACGGTAACGTGAACTTCCTCTCCCACACTTTCCATACTTGATGAAATAGAATACAAACGTGGCGGAATAGGACGTAAGACCTCAACCAGTTTGCGCGCGTTCCACTCGAAAGGGTAATCTTCCAGCAGGTCGAGCACATCGTGGCCATACAAATATTCATCCAGTGCCTCATCGTCGGCAAGCAATTTGGCCAGTTCGGCATTCTTTGTTTTCTCCTGGTATTTGTTCAGCAGATCAAAAGTCAATATTGTAATTTCAAGGTGATGCGACAAAGCCTCCTTTATGCTCATCTCGTCTTCACCAACATCAACTTTCTGTTCCGGATCGAATCCTGTAAAAGCCAGAATATCTTCCACCAGCGCTTCAGGGTTTTTGGTGAAAATCCCCAACGAATCGCCCGGTTCGTATTCCAGACCTGATCCTTCAAGCGAAAGTTCAACATGGTACACTTCCTTGTCGGAATCGCTTCCGGTAATCCGAACTTTCTCCAGCACTGTTGCCATATATGGATTTGATTTCGAAAATTCCTCTCCAAAACCACCTGTTATTGCTGCTGATCCACCGGCTGCGACAGGTTCCGGAGTTTCAGTAGCCGACAGGTTCAGCAGAAAGTTGTTCATCCACATTTCTGAGGGCTGCTCGTAATCCACATCGCATTTTACGGCTGGCGTTATTCGGTAACCACCCAGGTTTTTTAATGCCACATCAATTTCTTCGCCGGTTTTACAGAAATGTTTGTAGGTTTTATCACCCAATGCCAGCACCGAATAGTTTACCCCCTCGAGCTTAGGCGCACGCGGCCCGGTTACGTATTTGTAAAAATCTTCAGCCATATCCGGCGGATCGCCTTCGCCATGGGTACTAACAACTATCGCTACATTATCTTCTTCATGCAGCTTTTTGTAATTGTAATCGTACAAACTAAAAACCTGGACATTCATTCCTTTAAACGAAGCTTTCTCTCCTAATTTTTCGGCCAGTCCCTGCGAGTGTCCGGTTTCGGTACCATATAAAATGGTAAGATTAATCGAACTTTGTGGTGCCGGAGCGGCTGCACTTACAGTTGTTCCTGCTGCAGCTGGCACTTCAACTCCTCCAAGGGCTGCCAATCGCCCCTCAAAATAACCATTTAGCCAAACAGTCTGCTCTTTATTCAAGCCTTCAACCAACTGGCTTAAAGCACTTAACTGTGCATCATTTAATGGATTTGCTTTTAAACTCATTTTTGATTTTTAATTACGAGATTGAATTGAACGCATCCAACTCAATCTTCAAGTTGCAACTTATCTTTTATTAAATTTCTTATTCTAATCGATTCATAAACATTCTTGCCATTCGAGCTCACCGCCACCGAGATTTTTCCATGCCGGTAGATAGCAGGTGAAACAAACTGACAGCGATCTGGTTTATCATGAATGTTAACTAATACCTTTTCTTCGCGGCAGTCTATTTCAATTTGCCGGTCGAGCTCTTCGTTATTCGAGCAAGAATAAAGCATTAGATAGTCTTTTAAATAGTTTTTGTGGTATGGTGCTTCAATGTATTTCACCCCGCTGTTTTTAATTTCATCGCATACATCAATGGCCAGTATCTCAACTTCGGCGTTGTGGCGCTGCAAGATCTTTAGCTTGCTGTAAGCACTTTGTCCGCCACCAACAATCAGTATTTTCTGGTTGGCAATATCAATTGCAATCGGTAAAAAATTCTTGTCTGCCATACTGTTTAAATTTCGTATTCAATTGGTGTATGTTTAACCCTTCCGAAGCTGATTTTGTTCCATGCCCGCTCATGAAAAAAGTATAAAGCCATTTTCGTAAACAGCTCAACGCCGCCAATGGTAACTGCAAAATTTATATCGCCTACCACAAACCAGGAGATCAGAATGGTATCGATGGTGCCGATGGTTCGCCACGAAATCGTTTTAACGATACTCCTTCGTTTCCTCTCAACTGTATTTCCATTTTCTTTTGCCATACGCCATATCCCTGTTTAAACTTTCATTCTGTCATCTGAATTTTTCTAAAAAAAAAAGCCCTTCTGCAAATACAGAAGAGCCTTTCAAATCGAGTAATATTTTCAATCTATGGTCAGTCCCTCTGCATAACAATAACATCACAACACATACACATCATACATGTCATTTTCATCATTGCTATTTTAGAGAAAGTATTAACCATTGCGCTTTAAAATTATTTCTATGTGACTTATATCACACAGTGCAAATGTAAATGAAAATTCCAGACAAAAAAGAATTTTAATCACTAATTTTTATTTGTTCTAAATTAATTAACAAAGCTACAAGGCGCTGAAACCCGGAAAAACAGCCCACATGTTTTTTAATTGACATATTTGTTATGCTATTCTGATAATTCGCTACACCCCCTTATTTATAATGTTTTCAGACTATAACATTTATTAACAAAAGTGCTTAAAAAGCTGTATTGATGCACATTAACAACGCCCCGAAACAAGGGCCGGATTATATATTTTTTCCTCCTGATTTTTACCTCTTGATTGTTAATTAATTATTACTATTTTTGATGACCTCGCTTCAAAATGATGAAGAAAACGAGTATAAACAAATCAATAAAACTTATATACTATGAAAGTTTACAAAACCGATGAAGTTCGGAATATTGCTCTAATTGGTAATGCCGGCAGTGGGAAAACCACCCTTGCAGAAGCTATGCTGTTCGAGGGTGGAATCATAAAACGTAAAGGTGATGTTGGTTCGAAGAATACCGTATCCGACTACAACCCGATAGAGCAGGATTATGGCAATTCTGTTTTTTCTACCCTGATGCATACCGAATACAACGGAAAAAAAATAAATATAATGGACACCCCGGGGATGGACGATCTTTGCGGAGGTGTTGTTTCATCTTTAAGTGTTACAGCGCTTGGTTTGCTAACGGTTAACGCATCAAACGGTATTGAGGCCGGCACCGAAGCCGCAGCCCGCCATGCCGATAACGCACGCACGCCACTTGTTGTGGTTTTTAATCAGCTCGATCACGAAAACTCGAATTACGATAGCACACTTGATCAGTGCAAAACTACTTTTGGTAATAAAACTACCATAGTACAATACCCTGTTGATGCAGGAACAGGCTTTTCGGCTATTATCGATGTACTTAAAATGAAAATGTACACCTACAAAGACGATAGCGGCAAACCTGAAATTTCCGATATTCCTGAATCGGAAATGGAAAAAGCAGAAGAACTGCACAACGAATTGGTTGAAAAAGCTGCCGAAAACGAAGAAGCTTTAATGGAGCTTTATTTCGACAAAGGAACACTTACCGAAGACGAAATGCGCAAAGGTATTAAGCTGGGAATGCTCGACCTTACGCTTTTGCCTGTATTCTGTACCTGTGCCAAGAAAAGTATAGGCGTTGGCCGTTTAATGGAATTTATTACCAACATTGCACCTACACCTAAAGAAAAGAAAATGGGTAAAATTGTTGCCGGAAAAGAGGTAACAATGGATGCTTCGCAACCACCAAGCCTTTTTGTTTTCAAAACGGCTGTTGAGCCTCACGTTGGTGAGATCACCTATTTCAAAGTAATGTCGGGGGTTGTTAAAGAAGGTTTAGACCTTATCAACTCGAAAACCGGAAACAAAGAACGTTTATCGCAGGTATTCGTACCCGATGGCAAAAGCCGCGAAAAAGTGGACGAGCTTCACGCAGGCGACCTGGGTTGTACCGTTAAACTGAAAGAAACACGATTTAACCAAACCCTGGCAGCCAAAGAAATCGGAACTGCGTTTGCTCCGATTGTATTCCCTACGCCGCGCCATACTGTAGCTGCTAAAGCTGTTAACGATTCCGACGACGAGAAAGTAGGCGAAATTTTAAGTAAGATCAAATACGAAGATCCAACATACGTAATTGAGTACTCGAAAGAATTAAAACAACAACTGATACACGCACAGGGCGAATACCACCTTAACGTATTAAAATGGTATTTCGACCACGTTCACAAAGTAGAGGTGGAATACCTGAAACCAAAAATTCCGTACCGCGAAACCATTACCAAACCTGCTCAGGCCGATTACCGCCACAAGAAACAATCGGGTGGTGCCGGACAGTTTGGAGAGGTACACATGATTATTGAACCTTACGAGGAAGGTGCTGCGCCTAAAACCATGTTTAAATTTGGCGATAAGGAACAAAAGATTTCGGTTCGCGCCGTTGAAGAACACAAATTGGACTGGGGTGGAAAACTGGTATTTGTTAACAGTATTGTTGGCGGATCGATCGACGCCCGTTTTTTACCGGCTATTC
Source organism: Draconibacterium sp. (assembly GCF_041583095.1). NCBI lineage: Bacteria > Pseudomonadati > Bacteroidota > Bacteroidia > Marinilabiliales > Prolixibacteraceae > Draconibacterium > Draconibacterium sp. The sequence goes on along the minus strand of NZ_JBFHGM010000191.1, from coordinate 3,320 downwards.
TGAAAGGAATTATGGAAAAAATTGAGGAAGGCCCGCTTACCGGTTCTTATGCCCGCGATATTATCGTTTACATTTACGACGGTAAAATGCACCCGGTTGACTCGAACGAAATTTCGTTTAAACTGGCCGGACGTAATGCCTTTAGCATGGCCTTTAAAAATGCCGGTCCTAAAATTCTGGAGCCAATTTTAAATCTTGAAGTTTGGGTACCGTCAGACCGCATGGGTGATGCTATGAGTGACCTGCAGGGACGTCGTGCCATGATTATGGGTATGGGCTCGGAAAAAGGCATGGAGAAAATTACAGCCAAAGTACCGCAAAAAGAAATGTACAAATACACCACTTCGCTGAGTTCGATTACCGGTGGAAGAGGCGTGTTTAAAATAAGTTTCGACGGATACGAAAAAGTACCTTCGGATGTACAGGAAGAACTGCTGAAAGCTTACGAAGCCGAGCAGGAAGAAGAATAGACCATTTTCTAATCCATTTTACTATAACTAATGAATCCCGGTTCGTCAGCTGACGGATCGGGGTTTTGTTTTTATGTACGACCGAATCAAATTCCCCTGGCGCAGCCGTGCATCATGCTCCCGCAACATTTTTTTCAAATATTACATTGCCGCTACAAGCCTTCCACAACTTTTTCTTGTATGCCGCAGCCGTGTGGCGAGGTCGCCACAAAAATTATACCCGTGCAACAGCCGTGTAACAGGCTTTCTACAATATTTTTTGTACGTTACAGCCCTGCAACAGGCGAGCAACAACATTTTTTCCTAATTACAATACCGCGACAAGCCTTCCTCAATATTTTTTCGCATGCTGCAACATTGCGACATGCCTTCCACAACCATTTTTCGTATATCGCAGCCGTGCGACAAGGTCGCCAGAAAAATTTCTTGCTTATTTCAGCCGTGCAACGCGCGAGCAACAACATTTTTTTGCTTGCCGCAGCGCTGTTACAAGCAAGCTACAACTTTTGCTGAGCAATTACACGAATGCAGGAAGCCTAAAATCAGCAAGTTACAAAGACTGCAAAATTGCCTGACATTCAAAAAGCCGCTTATAGCAGGGCACAGGGCTAAACCAATAAAAAAAAGGACCCGATTCGTTTCTGCACCAACCTATACGGATCGAATCCTAATGAACTAAACTTATGTTGTTATCTATTTAATGCTAACTTTAAGCTTCTGATAAAAACCAAAACGCATTGAATATGCGCCTTATTAAAATACATACGCAAAAAGCTCAAAATGACTCGACGCCCAACCCCTTCAGAACTATCAAACCCCGGAATCATAAAGATCAATAAATGAAAAATTGGATATTCATATTCACCCTGATTCTCATTCCTTTTATGACTAAAGGACAGGAGGCTGAATGGTTAATAAATAAAGATTCTATTTTTACATCAACACCTTCACAACATTTCAATCTATACACTTTTAAAGGACATCTTGGCACTAAAACAAGATTAGATTTACTGAAGAAAAGAGAAATAGCATACCACGAGATTTCCGATTTTTTTGAGATAGAAACAGGTGTATCGGTCAATATTTTTCTTTTCGAGAATGAGGAAATAAAGCATAATCTTACCGGGCACAAAGGTTTTGGATGGGGATTTGATAATAATATTGTTGAGGTATTTAATGATTCAGTGCGCATGGATCCCTACCACGAGTTAGCACACGTTATGGGATACACTCTTAGTCACCCTCCCGCATTAATTGATGAAGGCACTGCAGTATACCTATCCCAGCAATTTGGAGACAAAGCTTTTTCAAGATTAATTGGCTACCCAACAAAAAGTACAAATGAATTTCTTTTAATGCTTAGCAAAAAGGACGGATTAAAAAGTATCTCAACTCTTCTTTCATATGATGAATTTGGCAATTCGAACAATGCTACTTTAGACTACTGCCAAGCAGCATCTTTTGTTGAATTTCTAACCAGGGAGTTTGGCAAACAGAAATTCCTGGAATTATTTAAATCATTATCATTCACAAAAAGCACAGAAACTGAAATGATATTTGAAAGAATTTATCACCTGGAGATGAATCAAATCGAAAATAAATGGAGAAAACAATTAAGGGCTAACAATTAAAACCTACCTCAACCTTGCACCAACAAAAAAGTCCTGCACCGAAAACAGTGCAGGACTTTTCTATAATATATTTTGTATTCTCAGTTAGTAATCAATTACGATTTTATCGAACCCTTTTTTAGCTCCAGGCGCGTTTGATGCAATTCCATATTCATTTTGGTGTAACGTTCCAGCGCATTCTTTTTATGCGTTTCGTATTCCTCTTTTAACTCATCGTAATCTTTTTTGGTACGGCGCGTAACAGAAAGACTTCGTTTGTACAAAAGAAAAACAAAACCGGCCAATACCAAAACTCCGGCAATAAGCAAATACATAGTTACCGAATAAACATTCTTATCCAATTTCATGCCTAAAACCACGATTGAATTCTGCAATTTCAAACTCTCATCAAGCTGCTCCTGCAGGTTATTCATTTGTGCATCTTTCGAGCCTATTTCGCTGTTTAGATTTCGGATCTGTGTGTTTTTCTGCTCCACACTTTTCTCCAACACACCAATGGTATCGGTAAGTGCGTTGTAAAAATCATCCAACTGATCTTCTTTCAAAAAATAAGATCCATTCCAGAAATTAAGGTTCTCTTTAAAAACTTCGTATTGGCTGGGCAATGATTGTTCCTGTTTCCAGGCGTTTATATCCTTTTTGGCGAAGGAATTAAAAACAACAAAAACCAATACAACTACAGCAAATATCCTTTTCATATAACAAACAATTTTCGATTTAATGGTCGGACCTTTCAATGGCCCATTATCTGTAATAAATTCAATAACTATTCAACGTAACGCAGAATCCCTACACTTGTTATTCAACTGTAAAGATAAATACGGGAAGTACACATACCATATACACTCCGTGAATATACGCACAATATAATAAAGGTTTGCCTGAGGAAGCAAATATAAGGAATAGAAATAAACTAATACCAACCTGTAGTTTAAAATTTTTCAGGATTCGCAATGCAGGATTAAAACAAAATATAATAGCCGGTAAAATAATGAATGGGCTCATGCAGGCTATTTATGGGCAATTGGTTTGGTAATTTTTAACGAATGCTATAACTTGCAGAAAACCAAAAAACTACTGCCATGCAAATTAGCTACAGCCAACCACTTTCTGCAGGTTGGGACCGCATGAAAAAAGCCTTGTTCCAACCCTTCGACATTAACAAATGGATGAAAGTAGGATTTACAGCCTGGCTGGCCGGGCTAACCGATTGCGGCGG
>NZ_JBFHGM010000190.1:0-10231 GCF_041583095.1 Draconibacterium sp. | reverse complement strand
GAAGGAAAATACAGAAAAGCACAATCTTTGAACCAAAAATATTTTAAAATAGCCCGCTATTCTTTCAATATTTTTAATCCAAATCTTGCACATTTCTGTATTTCTGAGGTTAATATTTTGAATCGAACTCAGGTTATTACCTTTAAAATGTGCAGCGCTGATAAAACGCCACCATCGCCTGATGATATTGCGCCATGAATAGAACTTTTTGTTGATGTTTTTGTAGGCGCTAAAAACCTGTTCTTTTGTAACATTTTTAGGTTGAAATACTAAATGATCGCCTTCGTAGTGCGCCAGGTTTTCATCGGTAATACGGCCTTCTTCCTTCACCAGTTTGTGAAATGGTGTTCCCGGTATCGGGATTGATATGGATAACAAGATAGAACTCGGATCGATCTCTTCCAGCTTGTCGGGGAGTTTGTCATAATATTCTTCCGTATCCTCGTCCAATGCGATCATCATTTCGGTAAAAGTTAAAATGCCTCGTTTTTTTAGCTTCATAAACAGCTCTTTGTATTCGGCCGTTTTGTTTTGCTTTTTATGCACAAAGGCCAGGCTGGGGTCATTTAATGATTCCAAACCGATGAATGCCAAACCGCAATGCGCCTGTTCAAGCAAGTCGATAAATTCATCATCGTGCAGGCAGTCAAAACTAAATTGTACACCCAACGACCATAAATTCAGCTTTGCAATTTCGCGCAACAGGTTTTTGGCATACGTTAAATCGCCACCCAGGTTGTTGTCTTGCAGCATCGCTATCTTTCTTTTCAGAAGCGGAAGTTTTTGAGTACTACTTAAATCGTTCACCACATCAGCAATCGGACGTTTGCGGTGTGTGGCCGGATTAATGTTCAACTGGCAATAGCTGCATTTGTAAATACATCCGCGTGTTGCTTCGGTTACTACCGGCACTGTAAAGTCCTTCTCAATCAAATCGTAGCGTGGCGGAGGGATATTATCAAGCGGCGGTGCAAACGGTGCATAATACAACTTTTTCAGGCGATTGTTTACCAGATCGTGCACCACAACCGGCCATATTTTTTCAGCTTCTCCAACAACGGTGGCATCCATGTAGTCTTCAATTTCTTCGGGATAAGTGGAGGCATAACGTCCTCCTGCTATTACTTTTTTCCCTTTTTCTCTGAATCTTTTGGCAACTTCTTTTGCATGTGCGGCGCAAAAATCCATAAAACTAAGTGCTATATAATTGGCATCAGTTTCATAGTTGATAGAGCGGATCATTTCGTGCAGCAATTCTATTTCCACAATTGATGGAGTTAAAGCTGCCAGTAATGCTCCCGAAACAGGTGGAGCCGGTGATTTTGCGAAATAGGTTCGTTCGTCGCCCAGATTCTGAAACAATACGATTATGAGCAGTTTTGGCTTTTTCATGACTTCAGGTTTTTATTAGTTTACCGGCTCTTCTTCGAAAATAAGCCCTGACAAATCCCGGTGAAAGTGCAGCCACTTTCTCAATTAGTTTACCACGAAGCGAGAGTGCAGCTTCTGGTTTGTTCCGTTTCATTAGCTGCACAATTTGGTGGGCAACATCTTCGGCTTTTGCCATTTTATCGCGCTGTAAACGGGCTCCCGGCAAGAACTTTTCGTTACGGAAGAAGCGGGTTTGGGTGTAATCGGGAGCTACATGTAAAACCGAAATTTTGGAATTATACAATTCGGCTCTTAAGGTTTGGCTGAACGACCTTAACGCAGCTTTACTGGCCGAGTAGGCAGCATAACATGGCATGCCATAAAGCGCGGCAATTGACGATACAAATACGATCATTCCACGACTATCTTCAGGGAAATAAGGAAGGGTATGGTACGTGAGGTTAACGGCGCCCATAAAATTGATATCCAGAATTTGTTTGAAATCCTGAGGTGTGGTATTTTTTATCGGACCGAAAATACCGATTCCTGCGTTATTAATCAGAATGTCAACTGCTTGCTTTTCGGAAGATAGTTGCTTTATCGCGTTTTTAACCGCCTTTTCGTTCGAAATATCACAGCTGATAATAACTGGCTCAGATAGCTGTGGATTTGCCGAAACCACTTCGTTTCTGACTTGTTCCAAAGCCTCCAGGTTACGGGCCATGAGGATTAACCCGGGATTGTACTTTGCCAGTTCAAAGCAGAGTTGTTTCCCAATTCCGGATGAGGCACCGGAAATTATTATTCGTTTATTTTTTAGTTCAAACATGATCGGTCAGATTTGCCCTTTTTCAGGTCGGAACAACAAAACCAGTTCGAAAACAAAGTAGTAGCACAAAGCAAACAAGTACCAGTCGGGTTGAAAAGTAACCGTAATTGCCAGATGCCACAAGATGAATGCCCTTACCGTAGAAACGATGGGGTAGGTGGCATTTTCTTCAGTTTTTACGGGAGTGAAGTGGGCTTTAACCTGCCCCGAAACAGCTACTAAAATGGCTATAATAAATAATGCCAGCCCGATTGTGTTTGTGGCATCGATAAGGAAGAGTGAAGCGAGCGCAGTAATAAATACAAAAATGTCGCCCAGAACAACCGAGTGGTCCCAGCCAAATTTTACGGCAAAAGTATTGTAACCGGTTTCTCTGTCGGCAGAAATATCTTTTAAATAGCCGATCAGGACAAAATTCGCATAAGAAAAAAGGCTTATTACACACAGCCAAATGAGCATACTGTTATTAAGCGATGCAAGGCCTTTTCCTGTAACTGCTAAAAAGGCGGTAATGGGTAAGATCATAACAATCCAGCCGTTGTAAAATGGCCCGGCTACCCAAAAATTCTTTTTGAAATAGGTGTAAGTGGCCAGTCCAAATATTGCCAGCGAACAAAATATCAGATTGTTGAGATTGTAGAATATCAGTGGAATTCCAATCAGAACCAATCCGGCCAAACTAACACCACCAAGCGCTTTTGGCGATACTTCTTTTTTTATCAAAGGTCGGTACGAGGCGGAAATGGCATCGGTGTCGGTTTGAAAACAATCGGTTAAAGCCTGACCAAAACCGTAGCCCAAAAAGAACGGTAAAAACAAAATTACAAACCTGGTTATCGAGCTGTTTTCCTGCCATCCCAATGCGAGCCCGGCCAATCCGGCGGCACCGGAAACAAACAGCAGGTAAGGCCGCATGTGGATAAGAAGTGCTCTCAGAAAACGGAGGGATAGAACAGGTGCAAAATTATTTTCACTTTTCATTGTAGTAGTTTTAATCAGCAACAAATAAAGCTTTGGGTAACACAGAAAAACGAAATCGACCGGCTTCAATAATTTCTCCGTCGGTTTCGAGAAGAACAGGCTTTGTCGAAATTATTTCTACAGACTGCACAAGCGCTGTTTTGCAGTTCTTTGCTTTTGAGAATCGTTTTCGATATAAGGCGTAAAGCAGCTTGGGAATTTGTTGTCTTTTAAAGTTCTCGGCCAGGTATAATCCTAAAGAGCCACTGTCGGCACCCGGATCAACATCGTAACAGAAACTACCTGAAACATTGGGGTTTTTAGCAATAGAAAGGTTGGTGACGCTACTTGAAATCAGCTCTTCGTTATAAGCAATTTCCAAGTCAATATTTTGGTAAGTCCGCAGCGTTTGAAAAATGGTCCACAAAATAGCGATGCCGGTTGATCGCGGTTTCAGAAAACGAATAATTTTGTTGCTGTTGTCGTTAAAAAGTTTATTCCCCAAAGCTGTAAAACCAAGGCTGGCATTAACGATAAAAAGCTGTTTTTTTGTCGTGTCGCTATCTGTAAACTCAACCAGACCTAAATCAACCGGCTTTTTATTTTCAAAATCGATTTTCACCGGAATCCCGCTGATTTTGTGTTTTACAGGTTTAAGAAAATCGTTACTCGATCCCAGTCCAATGGCACCAATACTATAAGGTTCGAGTTGGTAATTTGTAACCTCCGCAAGCGTATTGATGAGGTTGTTTATACTCCCATCCCCACCTGCAGAAATAAAGTTCTTTACTTTATATTCGTTTATTAAAGTTTCCATCAGGCTGTTATGGTTATCGGTTTCCGAGAAATGGATATACAAAGTGCCAACAGGCATAATACTCTTCACATCATCCTCAATGTGATCCCATTTTTTCCCGGCCGATCCATTGTTGGCAAAACCATTTATCAATACCGCAGTTTTCATGTTTTAATCGTTGCAAACTATATTGTGTTTATACCAGATCAGTTCTACGGTGTCAACCAGTTTTTTCAGGTCATCGTTGGTGTGGTTGGCACTTATCGAGATTCGAAATCGTTGTTTGTCAGCAGGCACAGCCGGAAACTCAATGGCATTTAAGAAGATTCCCTCGCGATTAAAATCGTTGGCCATTTTTCGAATGTAGGCTTCTTTTGGAACATTTAAGGAAATGATTCCGGCCTGCGGAGGAGTTCTAATTCCAAAGGGTTTCAGCTTACGTGTTAAAAACGACACATTCTTTTTAAGTTGCACCCGCCGCCAGGGTTCATTTTCAATAACATCGATACCTGCCAGAACAGCGGCTATGGTTACAGGCGGCAACGAGGCGGAAAACATATAGGTGCGCGCCATAAATCGCAGGAATTCGATCACCTCGCGCGAACCGGAAATAAATCCACCATTTACCGCAAAAGCTTTGCTGAAGGTTCCCATAATTATTTCGTTGGTCCATTTTATCCGCAGTTCCTCCATAATTCCCTCACCGTTAAAACCCAAAACGCCTGTTCCATGTGCATCGTCGATAATGGTGTGTGCATTATATTGTTGTGCCAGTGGAATTATTTGATCCAGGGGCGAAAGGTCGCCATCCATTGAGTACACTCCTTCAACTGCCACAAAAAGGTCGCCATCGGGTTTATGTGTTTTTAGTAAATCTTCCAATTGCCCGATGTTGTTGTGCCCGAAAGTGATACATTTCCCTCTTAACAGTTTTACCCCATCGAAAAATGAAGCGTGGTTGTATTCGTCGGCCAATAGCAGATCGTGCGGTGTGCATAATCCGTAAAGCAATCCCAGGTTTGCGTTGTAACCGCTGGTAAATATCATGGTGTCTTCAGTTCCTTTTAATTGGCTCAGCCTGTTTTCCAGTTCTTTCATCAGCGATGAATAACCGTTAAGCAGTGGCGGTCCGGCAATACCTACACCGTACTTTTTTATGGCTTTTTTAACTGTTTCTTTAATGTACGGATGGTTGGCCAGCCCCAGGTAATTATTTGAACCGAACATCAACATTTCCTTCTTGTTTCCATCGGTATCAACAGCAATTACGGTGCGGTCGGTTGACGAATCGATTACCCGCATGTACAAATGCTTATCCGCTTCTTCCTGGTTTTGCAAGTAAACATGGAATAATTTAATTCGCTCATCCAATGGTAACTTTCTCCCGTTCCTCCATGCACTGGAGAAATCAATACTGTACCCGTTGTCACGTTTTGCTTCCTCGTTTTCAGATGTTGGTTTCATGACCTTTTAGGTATTTTGTTAATACAGATATGTATTCCTGAGGTTCAGAAAAATTCCGTCCTCCAATATTAAAATCACCCAAGTCGTAAAGTTTTGAATCCGATAAGAGCATTCTCTTTTTTTTCTGTATTGTCCCTATTTTGGTGAAATACAGCTCTCTGCTTTCGGCTTCTGCTAAAAAGCTTTCTTCATCTTCAGGTTTAATGGTAAATACAAGTTCATATTCGCCACATTCGCCCAAAAACAACAATTCTTCCGGCAGTTTTAGTTGGGCCATAAAAGCACTGGCAATAGGATCGGAATTTAAGCGGTCAATCAAAAAACCGGTGTTGTTCAGCGAGGAAATAGTTCGAAGCGCGTTTCCAATTCCATCGCTGGAGTCGATACAGGTTGTGGCAAATTCCTTTATTAACCCGGCCTCTTTGTGTCGCAGTTCAAATTGAGTAGAAATATTACTATCGATATTAAAAAGTTGTAAAGCGGCTTCAAAGTTGCCTGTACCACAATTTCCTGTCATGTAAATCAGTTCGCCGGGAGCTGTTCTTTTCCGCATCAGCGGTTTATCCGAATAACCGATTGAAATTCCGGTGTAGTGCCATTCTTCCGAGGTTCCCAGGTCGCCACCGATAAATGCCGCACCTGTTTCCACTAGAATTTCTGCTACACCACGTGCTAATTCAACCAGGTACGAATGATCCCATTTTTCGGGATTTAATGCAATAGAGTGACTGAAATACTGAGGGCCACCTCCCGACGCGAAAATATCGCTCAGGGTGGCCACCGCCAGGTTTTTACCCAATTGAAAAGGACTGGTGGTGCGAAAATGATCTTCTTTTGAAAAATCGTCAACCGAAAAAAGTAAATAACCGTTCTTCTTTTTCAGGATTTCGGCATCGGATTCAAAAAGATCGTTAAGCTGTTTTTTGCTGCGAGGAAGTTGCTCCGAGAGGAGAGAGATGATATTTTCTTCCAGGTTCATCGGGCCGTACTTTTGGTTTTCTATTCAAAGATACGACACCGGGAGTATGGAAAACAATAGCAAAATGTAGGCTACTATCCGGTTATTATTGGTTTCTATACTGAAAATTGCAAAACAGGAATCCCGATTATTATTTTTTACTGAAAAACGGAGTAAGGGGAAATGAACTGGCAAAAATTGCTAAAAAAAAGGATCAATACCAATCAAAAACACGGCAATTAAACAAAAGTGTTTTGGAATATTCGGTGGTGTTTATTTTTCTTCCGGCGCGGTATTGGCTTCCATTGTCATTCCCGGGTAAAGACTGAAGCGTTTTACATCGGTGGTATAAATTTCAATCATTTCGTCGTCTTCGCTTTGTGGGGTATTGCTAAAATATAAATGGTAGGCAGCGTGCATGGGCACCATTACTTTACAATTTAAATGTGGCGGAATGCGAATATCCATAAAATCGCAGTAGTTTTTTTCATCCCAAACCAAATCTGTAAGCATATTCACGTAAATTGTGTCGTTTGTTGGATTGATCAGGTTGATCTTTTTAAACTGCTGTTCAGAAGGAATATAGTCGATTTCGCACTCTAGCATCGCACCAACAAAAGCAGATCCTAACCCTACCACCACCTCAGCAAAAATATTCCCACCACGGCTGGTTCTGAGTTCTTTTTGTCGCTCATAGCTCGATTTGTCGTAAATATACTTCGGACTAGAGCAGCTATGAAAAAGAAGAAGAGCACTTATAATCAGCAGATAAGCCAGGTGTTTTTTCATGGTTAATTTGTTTTGAAAAATAAATTACAATTTTCATGCCTGAATTTACGGAGAAAAGATGCAACGATATTTGTAAAAACTCTGTATACTTGAAATAGAATTTTAACGTTATAAACAAAATTCAAAACTAATAGTTATGAAACGATTTCTTTTTGCTTCTCTATTTGTTTTAATAGCATCGATTGGATTTGCCCAGCCTATTTTTGATTTGGGAGTGAAAGCCGGTGTGCATTATTCAAACATGAGTCTTGACGGAGATTTTGACCTTAGTTCAGATGCCATTACCAAAATACATTGGGGTGCGTTTGGTCGGGTAGGCTTTAATCGTGTTTATGTTCAGCCCGAGGTTTATTTTAGTAAAAAAGGTGGTGATCTGTCGTATGAAGGTCCGATGGACATTGGTACCTTAACGGGTGGATTTGATTACAAGAATATTGATGTGCCGATTCTTTTGGGATACAAACTGGTAAAAACTCCGGTAATCGACCTTAGGGTTATGGCCGGTCCGGTATTTAGTTTTGTTACCGATGCCGATTATCCGAATGAGTTGGATCCATACCTGAGTGATGATTTTTTTGAAGATAACTTATTTGGGGTGCAATATGGTTTGGGTGTTGATGTTTTATTTTTTACGCTTGATGCCCGCATGGAGCATACCGGTAAAGTTTACGATGATCCGGATTTTGTTAACGGAAAATCTACGTCGTTTATGCTGACACTTGGTTTTAAGATTTTGTAATATGAATATAGAAGGCTTCGGTAATAATCGAAGCCTTTTTTTTGCTCCAATTGTTATTAACTTCTCGCATCAGTTTTTCGATAAGCCGGGCAGTGTTCTTCAGTTCAATTTATTGTGGTACTAATTTGCAACCATAAACGTATTTAGGTTGGTAAAGAACGGTTTTAGAAAAATGAGGAAGTGATCCAAGAAGCTTAATCAGAAAACCAGGTGTTCCACATTTTCTTCGTTCATAACATCGCTTAAAGTCCAAAAGTGCACATCGCCGGCAGTTACTCTGAAAATTTCGCTAATGGGTTCCAGATCATAGCCGGAAATATCGTCCAGATAAAGGCGTGCTTCATGCAAGCGGTGTATCATCTCCGGATCATTAACAAATTCAACCGTGCCTGTTAACCGCATCTGTTTGGCTTGCGCCAGATCGTGCGGATTGTTGTAAAAACAAACTTCTACTTTCGGATTGTGGTGAAGTTGTTTCGACAAGTCTTTCGGAGAGAGAGTGCCAAAATAAAAACCCGTTTTATCGGCAAAAAACAAAAGCACGGTTCGAACCCGTGGCTGATCGCCATCGCAGGTTGCCAAATAACAAACCGGGTTGGCAGCGGCAAACGAAATGTAATCATTTATATTCATGGCTAAGGATTTTTGGTAACACATAAGTTACAAAAAATCAGTGTGAAATGCAATATTGAAAAGTACGCAGGAGGAGCAAAATTGAGATGGTTTTATTGAGTGCTAATTGATGTCGTTTACCCGTTTTGGTTCTTCTTTTTAAACCAGTTTATTGGGTTTAACTGTTTCTTGTATTTGGTGAATAGTTCTTTTCCGACCAGCAGTCCCCCGGCCCAAAACACAACTTCCATCAATATAAAACTGGTTGTTGAAGCAGCTACTTTTGTTTTGGTGGGCAAATCAAAAAACGGAATGATCAGTGTGGCAGCAAAAAATACCCCGGAAAAGACCATTAAAAAAATCCCGATTTTTATCTGACTGTTTTTTCTACTCATAAAATTCAAAACAGCAAATTCGGGGGATTGTTTTCTGTACTTATTTCTTCTGTAAACTTTGTAACAGAATGGTGTAAGCATTTGGGCCTTCGTTAAAAAGCAGATCCAGAATACTTAAATCGGGTAAAAACCCATATTTATCGGAGAACACCTGGGTATATGTTTGGGGCTGAAATGCTGGATCGGGATTGTACTTTAATTTTGGAGAAATACCATCGCGCAAATTGAAGGTGTTCTGAGGTACCTTTTCAAAGTCTTCAGTTAAGCGGATTTTATTTTCAATTTCGAAAAAATCACAAAGTTGTTCGTGTATCTGCAGGTTAAAGTCTAGCAGGTATTTGGTTTTACTTTCATAAAACGGGTACAATTCATCCTGGTAATACTCGAAATACGGCGACGAGTTGTAGGCCGAAACGATGGTTTGCCAGTGGTTGCGTTGCCAGTTTTCATCGTACGATATTTGAAGATCTTTTATAAGAATTTTTGGTCCACGCCCTTTTACCACCGGAATAACCAACGAAATTGGTCCGTTTCCTCCCAATATCTGGCAGCGGTTTCGGTAGGTTTGTTTGGTGAAGTTCTCAAATTGCTCGATATAAACTTCAGCATGGTGTAAATAGCGTGTATAGAAATGTACCGGAGCAAAGTATGCGGTACTTAATAAAATAGGCTTCAACTCTGATTATTTTTGTTCAACAACAAAAATACCAAAATAATAGATTTGCGGCTATTTATGTTTTGCTTTAATGGTTTCGCAATAACGTTCAACAATTTCAGGGAAATCACTGAATTCATAACGTCCGTTTTCTATGTCTTTCACCAGAGCTTTATCGTCACTAAATAATTTTGTGCAGGTTTCAAAACTATCCTCGTTATAGTTGTACCATCTAAAATCCATTAATACCATATAGTGTGGCACTTCAATTATCTCCGATTCAATACCGGTATTCTCCATTTTAGTGGTTACAAAATAGTAAAGCGGATAAATGTTGTCGGACAAACGAAGAATAAAGTTGCCTTCTTTAGACGGAAAAATACTTAAGCGAATATCGTCGCGACTTTCGAAAGTAACTCGTCCATTTTCGGTGTCCATAAAAAAGCCACTAATTACTCCCGGTTTAAATGATTTCTTTTTACCTCCGGCATCAATAAATTTTACCTCGCTTTGAAGTTTAAGAAGGGGGTCCTTTTTTATACTTGCTGCAATGGTATCGTTATTTAAACTAATAATACCACCATTCACATAGCCCTTTTTTTGTTTATTAATGCTCCCGTAAGACATTGATAGATAGATAAAGATACTGAGGAGTAGAGAGGT
>NZ_JBFHGM010000189.1:0-10259 GCF_041583095.1 Draconibacterium sp. | reverse complement strand
TCGGCGCCAATGGCTTTTGATGCAGGTGCTTTAAAAATGGCTGCTCCGGCAACAGATACACCATCGGAACTTACCCAGTGGCCGGTGCAAATGCATCTGATCAATCCGGCAGCAAGCTATTTCCAGGGCGCCGATCTTTTGGTAGCTGCCGACTGTGCAGGTTTTGCATACGGCAATTTCCACAACGACTTTATAAAAGGTCGAAAAATGGTAATCGCCTGTCCAAAACTCGACCAGGGAAAGGATATCTATGTGCAGAAACTGGTGAGTTTAATTGACGAATCAAGAGTAAACACAATAACCGTTGTAATTATGGAAGTTCCATGTTGCGGAGGATTGTCGCAAATGGTAAAAATGGCCACCCAAATGGCATCGCGAAAGGTACCCGTTAAAGAAGTTGTGATTGGAATTAAAGGCGATGTATTAAGCGATGAGTGGATGTAAACCACAAGAATTGCTAAAAATTTTTGTGATAAAATCAGAGCCCTCATCACTCAACCCAAAAAAATTAACGAATTAAAAAATAGAAAAATGAGCATGTTTTGTTTTCAATGTCAGGAAGCAGCCAAAGGAACCGGCTGTACTATTGCAGGAGTTTGCGGAAAAACCAGCGATGTAGCAAATTTACAAGATACTTTACTTTACGTATTGAAAGGAATTTGCTGGTATAACGAGAAATTAAGGGCCGTTGATGCCAACCCTAAAAAAGTAGATAAGTTTGTTTTCGATGGTTTGTTCAGCACCATTACCAATGCCAATTTTGATGCGGCGGTATTTACCAAACGAATCATTAAAGCATTGCAGTTACGAAACGAGCTGCATGTATTGAGCAAAGAAGCAGGAGTAACTTTACCTGCAGAACTTCCGGCTATTGCAACCTGGACAGGTAACACTACCGAAGAGTTTGAAGCCAAAGCGGAAGAAGTTGGCGTTTTGAGCACTGAAAACGAAGATATCCGCTCGTTGCGCGAGTTGATTATTTACGGTGTAAAAGGATTGGCAGCTTATGCCGAGCACGCCTACAACCTGGGAAGCCAGAAAGATGAGATTTTCGCCTTCATGCAACGAGCGCTGGTGGCTACTACCGAAGATTTAAGTGTTGACGAATTGGTTGCACTTACACTGGAAACCGGAAAATTTGGTGTTGATGTAATGGCATTACTGGATGCTGCCAACACAGGTTCGTACGGAAACCCGGAGGCTACAAAAGTAAATATCGGGGTGCGTAATAATCCGGCAATCCTGATTTCAGGTCACGATATGAAAGACATGGAAGAATTGCTAAAACAGACCGAAGGAACAGGCGTTGATGTATACACACACAGCGAAATGTTACCAGCCCACTACTATCCGGCTTTCAAAAAATACGAACATCTGGTGGGTAACTACGGAAATGCATGGTGGAAACAAAATACCGAATTCGAGAGTTTTAACGGACCAATTCTGTTTACCACCAACTGCATCGTTCCGCCAAAAGCATCGGCAACTTACACCGACCGGATTTATACCACTGGGGCATCAGGTCTGAGCGGTGCCATCCATATTCCTGATCGCCAGGATGGTAAAATGAAAGATTTCAGCGCCATTATCGAGCACGCTAAAAAATGTGCTGCACCGCAGGAAATTGAAACAGGCGAAATCGTTGGAGGATTTGCACACGCACAGGTTTTTGCTTTGGCCGACAAAATTGTTGATGCTGTAAAATCGGGTGCCATCAAAAAATTCTTTGTAATGGCCGGTTGCGACGGACGTATGAAAAGCCGCGACTACTACACACAATTTGCTGAGCAGCTGCCACAAGACACTGTGATTCTTACTGCAGGTTGTGCAAAATACCGTTACAACAAATTGCCTCTTGGCGATATCGGTGGAATTCCGCGCGTAATCGATGCCGGACAGTGTAACGACTCGTATTCGCTGGCAGTTATCGCCTTAAAACTGAAGGAGGTTTTTGAGCTGAACGACATTAACGAATTACCAATTGCCTACAACATTGCATGGTACGAACAAAAAGCTGTTATCGTGTTGCTTGCACTGTTGCACCTGGGCGTTAAAAATATTCACCTTGGGCCAACACTTCCGGCATTCCTTTCGCCAAATGTTGCTAATGTTTTGGTTGAAAATTTCGGAATCGGCGGTATTACCGAGGTTGAACAAGATTTGGAATTATTTATGAGCGCAGTTTAGAAGTTGAGGAGAGAGGGACGAACCTTAAATTGAGGGACAGTTTGTTTTGAGGTTTTTACAATGGCATCTGCGAGAGTGGGTGCCATTTTTATTTCCCAAACACCTTTTCGTTTAACGGCAGCGTAAACCAAAAAACAGAACCTTTTCCCAATGAACTCTCCACCCAAATTTTACCGTTATGCCATTCGATAAACTCTTTGCAAAGCATTAAACCCAGTCCGCTGCCTTTTTCGCCTTTGGTTCCCGGTACTGTTTCCTGTTTTCCCGTCCGAAATAAATACTTCATTTTATCGGGCTCCATTCCAACACCTTCATCGCGAATTCCCAGCGTTATAAAACGATCATCCGAATTACCTCTTACAATATAAACCGAACTTTCGGGATTACTGAATTTTACCGCATTGGTAAGCAAGTTCCTGAAAATGAGCAAAAGCATATTATAATCGGCATACACATCTAATGATTTATCCTGAATCCGATTTTCAATCACAACTCCCTTTTTCTTCGCTACTGCCTCAATTTCGTAAAGAGCCACTGAAATAAAATCATCAAGAACGATTGATTTTGGAGAAAACTCAATCACTCCCCGCTGCGACCTCGACCAGTTCATCAGATTCTCGAGTAAAGCAAAAGCCCCGTCACCGGCTGCTTTCAGGTTTTCAAGGATCTCCGCCATAAGTTTCTTATCGAACTTTTGGTAACCCTCGATCAGCACATCGGTGTACCCCAAAATTACATTAAACGGGTTTCGAAGGTCGTGGGCAATAACCGAAAATAATTTATCCTTGGTGGCATTTATTTCGGCAAGTTCGTTGGTTCGCCTGGCCACAGCCCATTCCAGTCTCTGTTTTTGCTGCTCGAGCGACCTGACACGCATGTGATTGACAAACCAGAAAATACAAACAAAAATTACGAACAGAGTTAAAATAAACCACCAGCTTTTCCACCACGGAGGTACTATAATAATCCTGAGCGCAATCCCTTCTTCATTCCAAACTCCATCGCCATTGGCACCTTTCACCCTCAAAATATACATTCCGGGATCAAGATTGGTATAGGTTGCCTGACGCCGTGTTCCGCAATAAATCCAATCTTTGTCGAAATACTCAAGCATGTAAGCATGTTGATTTTTTGCGGGGCTGGCAAAATCCAAAACACTAAAATGAAAGGTTAAAACCGATCGGTTTTCAGAAATTTTAATCTCATCAACTTCTGAGATCACTCTTTCGAGCGGCGACCCGGGCTCGTTCGGATAAACTACTTTGTTAAAGATCTCCAGCTCTGTTAGTTTTACAACCGGTACATGTTCATTCTTTTTCAGCTTCCCGGGGTAAATAATGCTAAAGCCGTTGATTCCTCCAAAATATAAATTGTTATCCGAGTCGACCAACACACTTCTCGGCCTGAATTCATTGCTCTGCAGGCCGTCGTCGCTGTAATAACATTCAAATACATTTTGATTATCATTGTATCGACACAATCCGTCAGAAGTTGAAAACCACAGAAAGCCATCGGCATCTTTTATTATACCATTCACTGTATTATTAGGCAAGCCGTCATTTACAGTGAAAGTGCGGACATCTCCGGTTTTCGGGTTAAAATGATATAAACCCGACAAGCTTCCCACCCAAACCGAAGTAGGACTTTCAACAAAAATATCGTAGATATGAGCCGCACTCAGCGTTTCCATTTCTTTTGCAACCGAACAATTGGTAAATGAATTATTTTCAGGAAAGTACCGTACCAATCCCAAGTTGGTTCCAATAAAAAAGGATTCATCGTCGGCCCTGCGAATTACGTTGACATAATTAGCCGGAAGATCGCTGTTTTCAGCATCAAACACTTCCCACTTGTTTTCTTTTGGGAAATACCGCACAACTCCCGCACTAAATGTAGCAATAAGCAAATCGGAGTGATTTCCCGGACAAACATGAAACAGGTTATCGTCAGGAATTGGAGAACTCTCTGTATCATACGTTGTAAACACCTCGCTTTTACCGTCATAACGCACCAATCCCGACCCCCAGGTTGCCAGCCAGCCGTTGCCATCCTCATCTTCAATTATCGACAACACATAATCGTTGGGTAAATCAGAATTTGACGAATTCAGATTGGTAAAAAACCCGGTATTTTTATTCATAAAATTCACTCCACCCCCATCGGTAGCTATGGCAATGGTGCTGTCGTTAAGCTCAAAAAAAGCATTTACCATATTGTTGGTATTGCTTAAATCTCCTCCTTTAAACTTGTTGTACGACACAATGGCCTCACCATTATCAGGAGCTATCTGTACTCCGTTTGCATAAGTTCCAATCCATAAATTGTTGCCGCTATCGATAAAAAGACATTCGCCTGAATAGGTTTGGGCAACCAGTGGATCGGATTTAGCAGACAGAAAATGTTTAAAATGTTGCCGGTTTTTGTCGAGGCAATAAATACCGTCGTTTTCGGCCCCTACCCAAATATTACTGTCCTCGTCGGTAACGAGGCTTAACAAGCGGTTTTCCGAGATAGAGCCCGGCTGGTTCGGATCGTGCCTAAAGTTTTTTAAACGCGCTTCACCCTTGTTATTCCTTGCCACCATAAACAACCCCTTCGAAAAACTGGCCGCCCAAATGTTTCCCGAACGGTCTTCCATAATTTTACCGATTCTTGTTCCGAAGTAATTTTCATTGTTAACACCTTTTACTACCCTCTCAATTTCTTTTGTTTCTGTATTTAATACGGCAAGTCCGTTGGCCGAACCAAACCATAGCCGTCCGTCGGAGGCTAGAAACACATCATCAATAACCGAAATGCCTAAATTATTTATATGCTCTACGGTATTTCTCTGCGGATCGAAACAAAAGATTCCGTTGGAACTGGCAATGTATACCGAACCATTTTTGTCCACTTGCAGGGCTCTTGCCTGAATGGGAAGATCGTGTAAACAGGATAATGAATCGTATTTAAAACTGTGCAACTTATCGCGTGTAGGATCATAAAAACTTAAGCCCGAATTCGATCCCACATACAAGCGGTTATTATTATCGATACACAGGGCCAGAATCAAATTATCGGGCAAGGCATTATTCTGAAGCTTGTTTTCATCTTGCCGGTAGGTTTTAAAATGGTAACCATCAAAACGATTAAGCCCCTTGCGGGTTCCAATCCACATAAAACTGTTTTGATCCTGAACGATACTTGTAACAGATGATGAAGATAAACCCTCAACTGTTCCAAAATGATTTAAAGGAAGAAATTCGGGTTGTGCAACAACTCGATGTATCTGAAAAGAAAAGATCAGAAGAATTCCGAGAATACCTATATGCCCTTGTTTTACTATCATTACACAACCTATAATACCCAGTTTAGAGCAATGCTTTTACTTCTACAAGGACGTATAAAATAATTGAAATGGAATTCACTGCCTATTATGCGTCAGGGGTTTCGAGAAATCAAACTTAAGAAATATATTTCTATCAACCATATGTTTTTCCTACTTATTTCGCACTTATACCCTATGATAGCGCACAAAAAATAGCAAAATGTCAGTTTTGGGAAGAATACTTTTCGGATTAAAGTGCTTACAAACAAAAATGAAATTGAGGGCAGTCGACAGCATTTCATAAAAAAAGGACGGTGAATTCACCGTCCTTTCTATAATATATGGAATTACTTTCTTAAGCTTTTCCTGCCGAACCCAAAACGTTTTCGTTTTTGTGCTTGTACAACTCTTTTAATGAATCGCGTGCAGGTCCCAGGTATTTACGTGGGTCGAATTCTGCAGGATTTTCGTTCATTGTTTTGCGGATAGCTGCAGTCATTGCCAAACGACCGTCAGAGTCGATGTTAATTTTACATACTGCAGAAGAAGCCGCTTTACGCAACTGATCTTCAGGAATACCAACAGCAGCTTTCAAATCGCCACCGTTTGCATTAATAATTTCTACCTGATCCATTGGAACAGAAGAAGAACCGTGAAGAACGATTGGGAAACCAGGAATACGTTTTTCAATTTCTTCCAGGATATCAAATTTTAATGGAGGTGGAACCAAAACGCCGTCTTCGTTTTTAGTACACTGCTCAGGAGTAAATTTGTGTGCTCCGTGAGAAGTACCAATTGAAATAGCCAGTGAATCAACACCGGTACGTTTTACAAAATCTTCAACCTCTTCTGGTCTTGTATAAGTTGATTCTTCAGCTACTACATCATCTTCAACACCTGCCAAAACACCCAGCTCACCTTCAACACTTACACCGTGTGCGTGTGCGTATTCAACAACTTGTTTTGTAAGTGCCACGTTTTCTTCGTATGAGTGGTGCGAACCATCAATCATTACTGAAGAGAAACCATTATCGATACAGTCTTTACACAATTCAAAAGTATCGCCATGATCCAGGTGAAGAACGATAGGAATTTCGCAACCCAGTTCTTTTACATACTCAACAGCACCACGTGCCATGTTACGCAACAAAGTAGCGTTGGCATATTTACGTGCACCTGATGATACCTGAAGAATTACCGGTGATTTTGTTTCAACACAAGCCTGAAGAATAGCCTGCATTTGCTCAAGGTTATTAAAGTTGTAAGCTGGAACAGCATATCCGCCTTCAACTGCTTTTGCGAACATTTCTTTTGTGTTCGTCAAGCCTAAGTCTTTGTAACTTACTGCCATTTTTATTCGAATTAATCTTTGGTTTTTAATTTTTTTTGCGCCGTGAAAGTAAATAAAAATCAGAGAATGAAGAGGTTTAGATAAATCCCCGAATCGATATTTAACGTTAAATACAATAATGTTACAGCGTTAATTTTCAGATAATTTTGTCCGTTTTTTACGATCATTAACAAGGAAAAATTGGTTAACCTAAACTCAAATCGTAATTTTGTGTTCTTATTCTATTTGATTTAAAAGTAAAACGATTTAATTATGGGAAAAATATCCGAAAACGTTAAGCCGGGAGTTGTTACCGGTGCCGACGTACAATTTATTTTCGAAGAAGCTAAAGCTAAACAATTTGCCATGCCTGCAATAAATGTTGTAGGTTCTTCTTCAGTTAATGCAATTATGGAAGTTGCCAAAGAGGTAAACGCTCCTGTTATGATTCAATTTTCGAACGGTGGTGCTGCATTTAACGCCGGTAAAGGTTTAAAACTAGAAGGCCAGGAAGCAGCCATTTTAGGAGCTGTTGCAGGTGCAAAACACATTCACACTTTAGCTGAAGCTTACGGTGTACGTGTTATCCTGCACACCGACCACGCCGCAAAAAAATTGTTGCCCTGGATTGACGGTTTGTTGGATGCCAGCGAAAAACACTTCGCCGAAACCGGTAAACCACTTTTCAGCTCGCACATGCTTGACCTTAGCGAAGAGCCATTGGAAGAGAACATCGAAATCAGCAAAAAATACCTGGAGCGCATGGCCAAAATGGGTATGACTTTGGAAATTGAATTGGGTATTACCGGTGGTGAAGAAGATGGTGTTGACAACAGCGATGTTGATGCATCGAAATTATACACGCAACCGGAAGAAGTTTGTTATGCTTATGAAGAATTAAGCAAAGTATCGCCAAACTTTACAATTGCAGCATCGTTTGGTAACGTGCACGGTGTATACAAACCGGGTAACGTTAAACTGACTCCAAAAATTCTTGACAACTCGCAAAAGTACATCCAGGAGAAATTGGGAACTAAAGAAAAGCCGGTGAACTTTGTATTCCACGGCGGATCAGGTTCTACTCACGAAGAAATTCGCGAAGCTATTTCGTACGGTGTTGTTAAAATGAACATCGACACCGACACGCAGTGGGCATACTGGGATGGCGTTCGTGCTTTTGAAGCTGCTAACCACGATTACCTGCAAGGACAAATTGGAAACCCTGAAGGTGATGAAAAACCAAACAAAAAATACTACGACCCACGTGTTTGGTTGCGTAAAGCAGAAGAATCAATGATTGCCCGTTTGAAACAGGCTTTTGAAGATTTGAATGCTATCGACGTTCAGTAAGAACAAATTTCGATATAAAATAGTAAAAACCGTTTCTCGTTTGGGAAGCGGTTTTTTTATTCCAGCAACTGCGTATAATGCTCGTAGCGGCTAAAAATCTGTTTCACATAACTCACCGGTTCTATTCCGCGCACATAACCATATTTAATAAATGGTTTATTGTAATTCTCCGGATAGCTTAGTTTTAACATCGATTCCTCAACACATTCGTCCCACCTGTAACTGTCAATTCCTTCCTCTTCGGCCAGTGTCCGTGCATCAAGCACATGACTGTAACCACAGTTGTAGGCTGCCATCGTAAATTTTATGCGCTGCACCGAATCAGGAATATCAATAAAACGGTCCCACAAAACTTTTAACACTTTGGTTGCTCCATCAAGGTTGTCCTCAGGGTCGGTTCTGTCTTCAACTCCATAACGTTCGGCAGTTTGCGGCATCATTTGCATCAACCCTTTGGCTCCTGCCCACGATTCCGACACCGGATTAAACCTCGATTCCTGGTAAATCATCGATGCCATCAATCGCCAGTCCCAACCTATTGTATCGGCATAGGTTTGTATCAAATCGTCGTATTCACTTATCCGGTTGTGGTTAATACTGTAGAAAACACTGTTTTCGCGCATCTTAAACGACCGTTCGTTTTTAAAGTACTTGTTGTAAATGACGTAATAAGCTACTCCGTTTTTCATCGAGTCGATCCAGCTGTTTAGTTCAGCCAGTAACTCATCCGAATTGGGACGAAGAGCCCAGGCCATACGTTGCGAAAAACTAACCGGTACCCGGATATCAAGATTGGGATAATACGATGCGTTAATGCTGGCAATATTATTATCGGCAAAGGTGTACTTGATTTCACCGGTCGATACCATTTCAATAATTTTATCGGTCGACAAGTCGCCGGGCAGTGTATCAACATAAATTGTTCCGCCCATTTCGTCCATAAGGTTTTCAACCCGGTTCAGATATGACGAGTTGGCACGCACCGAAACGGTATCGTCAATCAGCTCAATGGCATCGTGTATTAACGCGTTTTGTACTGCACTCCATTTCATCTTTCGCCAGTTGTCGGGCTTTTTCTGCACCAAAACCTGGTGAGTGAGGTACAAATAATCGGAAAACTGCACCAACTCCTTGCGTTTACCGGTAATGGTTAATCCATGCGCAATGAGGTCAACTTTTCCGTTCATCAGCATTTCGTGCATGGTCTCAAAATCATTCGATACCTCAAGTTTGTATTCAACATCAAGGTGTTCGGCAAAACGTTTCAGCAGTTCATACTCGTAACCCATAGGCTGTCCCCGGTACAGAAAATAACTGGTACTGCTATAGGTGGTAACCACATTCAATACGCCATCATCCAAAATCTCAGATAAATCACGATCAATAATTGGGCGATCTTCTTTCTTGTTGTCTTTTGGATTTTTGTTAGAGGTGCATGCAGCCAACATAAATAGCAAGACGATGCAAATAATACCAAAATAATGTTTTACCATACATTTTACGGTTTATAATCTCTGATCTTACTCCGGCAAGGTATAAAAAGAATTAGAAATATGAAATTTATCAGTTTTCACGCTCACATCATTTACATTTTAGTTACAGTTGCCACCAACTGCCACCTTACATAAAAGGATTCTTTAAAAATAAACCATCAAATGCACATTTTTCATTGTATGAAGTTGATTTAATTATATTTGCAGCTCGGTGCAAACCTATGAGAAATCGGAGTAAACATATTTTGCTGAGTTTATTGTTCGCAATTGTTGTTGGCGGTTTACCTGTTTTTGGAAACGATACACTACAGATCGATTCGCTAAAAACGGCTGTTAAAACGGAAACAAATGCGGAGAAGATCGTCGATATCTACATCGATCTGTCCGATTTATACGACTTCACCAATCCGGATAGTTCGTTGGCATACGCACAAAAAGCACTGGAGCTGTCGCAAAAAATAAACTACAAATACGGCGAAGGAACAGCACTTTTTCTTATCAGTTATGTGTACGACCAAACAGGCGACTGGCTTCCTGCCATTTCCAACCTCGAACAAGCCATTACGATATTTACCGAAACCAAAGATTCGGT
>NZ_JBFHGM010000188.1:0-10270 GCF_041583095.1 Draconibacterium sp. | reverse complement strand
TGCAGTTGTTCCGGTTCCGTTTTTTTTCAGTTCATTGTATTTAATAGCTGTTTCTCCCCAGCCAAACTCAGGGCGGGCATCGCCATCACCTTTTACCGAAACGTTGGTGTATATTCCAAAGTACGAGTTGGCGGTATCGCCCTCGAAACCGTTGCTGTTTACCATTACACGCTCATTCAATCCATCGTAATAGCTACTGGATACCGAGATAATACGTTCGTTACTTCCCAAAATTTCTTTCTCGGCAGCAAAAGCTACCTGTATTTTCTCTTCCGGGTCAACGCTGCCAAAATTTTTGTCTAACGAACCCAGGTCTGGTCCGTCGCCTTTGTAATATAATTCAGGATCGGGCAGTGTTCTGAATTCATCTTCTGAAAGGTATTTTGTGCCTTCAATAGCTTCTTCGATAAACCGTGCCAGATCTTCTTTATTTAAGCGACTGGTGGAGTGCGATGAGTATTTTTTGTCGACAAACAAACGAATAGACAAGTTGCTTTGCAGCGCCTGTTCCAGTTTGTCAATTTTTTCTTCGCGCACTTCAACGCTGCTGCTTTGGTTGTTCGATATATTTACGCTTACCTCCTGGGCTCCATTCTCCAATGCATGATTCATAGCCCATTTTGCCAATGTATATTTTTCTTCTTTTGTCATGGTTTTTAAGTTTAAGATTCAAACATCAATTTTACCTTTTTTTCATCCCCTGCACTCCTTCGTCGCGCTTCCCCCTTCGAAGGGGGATTTCGGGGGATGATTGATTGTTTTCCCCTTGTAATTTTAAGCTACGAGATTATGCATTTGTCCCTCCAACGGTCATTTTTTTCACTAAAACAGTTGGCAGGCCAAGTGTTACCGGAACCGATTGTCCGTCTTTTCCACAGGTCCAGGTGCCGCTGTCGTTTTTGTAGTCGTTGGCAGCCATCGAAATGTCGGCCAGAGCCTGAGGCCCGTTACCAACAATATTAATGTCCTTGATAGGAGTTGTGAGTTTTCCGTTTTCGATGATATAACCCGATTTTACAAAGAAGGTAAAGTCGCCGGCACCGATTTTAACCTCGCCATTGCTGAAGTTATCAACGTAAACGCCGTAATCAACCGCTGCAAAAATTTCTTCGGTGGTGTGCGGCCCATTTTCCATGTAGGTTGATCGCATACGTGGCAGTGGCATGTGGCGGAACGATTCGCGACGTCCGTTACCTGTTGGTTCAACACCATAATATTTGGCACTGATCCGGTCGTGCAGGTAGCTGTTCAGGATACCGTCTTTTACCAGGTAGGTTTTTTGTACGTCGTTTCCTTCGTCGTCTATATTAATGGCACCGCGGTCGTTTGGCAGCGTACCGTCGTCGATAATATTAATGAAACTTTCAGCAACTTTTTTATTCAGTTTGTCGCTGAAAATAGAAGTTCCTTTTCTGTTGAAATCGGCCTCAAAAGTATGGCCAATTGCTTCGTGTAGTAAAATTCCCGAACCTCCGGCACCAAGAACTACAGGCATTTCTCCGGCTTTGGGTTTTCCGGCTTTAAACAGCAGGTTGGTTTTTTCAACGGCTTCGTTGGCCAGTTCGTCAACCAAATCTTCAGTCAGCCACTCAAAACCGCGACGAACCGATCGGGCCGCATAAGCATTCTCAATTTGTTCACCTTCCTGCATAACACAAACCGCATAAAAGCTGACCATTGGCCGGTAATCGTAGGTTAAGCGTCCTTCCGAGTTGTAAAACATTACGTAGCTGCTTTCGTCGCTCATTCCGGCATTTACCTTAATCACCTTTTCGTCGAGACCAAATATTTTGTCGTTTACCTTTTGTACAAAAGGCACTTTGTCTTTCACCGAAACATCTTCCCATTTTTTCGAAATTTTGTAGAAATTGGCGGGCAGTTTCTCGTTGTAGTCGGCAGCATTAAAGCTGGCGCTGGTGTTGGCA
Source organism: Draconibacterium sp. (assembly GCF_041583095.1). Taxonomy (NCBI): domain Bacteria; kingdom Pseudomonadati; phylum Bacteroidota; class Bacteroidia; order Marinilabiliales; family Prolixibacteraceae; genus Draconibacterium; species Draconibacterium sp. The sequence goes on along the minus strand of NZ_JBFHGM010000188.1, from coordinate 8,345 downwards.
ATGTTAGCGGCCATTTTTGCTGCATTCAGCATATCGTCGAGCGCAATGTTTTCGGAGTAGGCAAAACCGGTTTGGTCGCCTTTTAACACACGAATACCAACACCGAAGTCGATGTTTGAGTAAGCGCGGTTTACTTTCCCGTCTTCAAGCGCCAGGCTGTTTGAAATTTTGTGTTCAAAAAATAAGTCGGCATAGTCGCCGCCTTTACTCATAGCTGTTGCAATAACTTTTTGCAACATTTCGGTAGTCACTTCAAAATGATCTAAATAACTTTTCACGTCTGCTGAAATTTGTACGTTTTGGCACGATTGCACAAAGGGAGGTAAAACCATACTTCCCGCTGCAAACATACCACTTGTTTTAATAAAATCACGTCTGTCAACTTTCATAGTGCATGTATTGTTTTTAATTGTCAAATGTCTTTTTCGTTTTATCTTGTTAATTGGTAATGTTTGGTCGATTAAAATTACATTTCCGTAATAATATCTGCAATATGCACCGATAAAATTTGATAAAATGCGGGGGTGTGTTCCGAATTGGGGGCTTCATGGCGAAAAAATGCAAATATCAGAGAGGGGTATGTAAATATTACGAGCATTTTTTGTTAAAGATGAAGAAATTTTCTGGGGGTATCGTTAAATTTGGGGTGTTTGACAAAAATCTATTTTCAATGTAAATTTTGTATTAATTTATTACATTTTGATATAAATATGCTTCAACAAGTTTCATTTAAGCATATTTTTGTGGGAGACAGTTAGAAAAAATCTATTTTTAAATAAAATTTATTACATCATGAAATCAAAATTGGAATACATTTGGTTGGACGGTAGTGTACCAACTCAGCAGCTTAGAGCAAAAACGCGTGTAGCAGAAAATTTTAGCGGTAATTTGGAAGACTGTCCTGTATGGTCTTTCGATGGATCATCAACTAACCAGGCCGGTGGTGGTGCTTCTGACCTTCTTTTGAAGCCTGTTTTCATTTGTCCTGATCCGGACCGTAAAAATGCATACCTTGTTTTAACTGAAGTTCTAAATCCTGATGGAACTCCTCACGAAACCAATGGTCGTGCTCATATCGAAGAAGAAGATGAAGATTTCTGGTTCGGTTACGAGCAAGAGTATTTCTTGTACGATCCACAAACTCGTTTACCTTTAGGTTTCCCTGCAGGAGGTTTTCCTGAGCCACAAGGACCTTACTACTGTGGTGTAGGTGGTTCTAAAGCTTTCGGTCGTCAGATTGTTGAAGAGCATTTTGATATTTGTTTGGAAGCCGGTTTGAACGTTGAAGGTATTAACGCTGAGGTAGCTGCCGGACAGTGGGAATTCCAGATTTTTGCTAAAGGTGCACACAATGCGGGTGACCAAATCTGGATGGCTCGTTTCCTTTTGGAGCGTACTGCTGAAAAATATGGTGTTGATGTTGAGTGGCATCCAAAACCACTTGGAAAAGAACTTGACTGGAACGGTTCAGGTATGCACGCTAACTTCTCTAACGGTTTAATGAGAACTTGTGGCGACGAAAAAGTATTCAATGCAATTTGCGAAGAGTTCGGTAAAAACATTAAAGAGCATATCGACGTGTACGGTGCATACAACGATCAGCGTTTAACTGGTAAGCACGAAACTGCTGCCATCACTGATTTCAGCTATGGTGTTTCTGACCGTGGTGCTTCTATCCGTATTCCTGTTGGAACTGTTGAGGATGGTTGGAAAGGTCGTTTGGAAGACCGTCGTCCTGCATCAAATGGTGATCCTTATAAAATTGGAGCAAGAATTATTAAAACTGTTCATGCTGCAAAACTCTAAGACATATTTGCAAAATAAGAAAGAAACTGTCCTTATTGTAGGGCAGTTTTTTTTTGCTCAAATTTGTCGTCGCAAATAGTAATGCCCTAATAGTAATGGCCATGATAAGGAAACAAATTGAAATAAAACGTCACTTATTCGAAGAGACTTCGCATTCTCCATCGTTGGTTGATATTGTTGGAGAAGAACAGCTGGCTGATGTGGTTGATTTTTGTTTCATTGAAAACCCTTATTTCCCCGGAGAGGCATTAATACGTCGGCTTCAGGATAAACTACCTGAAGTACTTAAAGCATACCCATCGAGCAACCCGAAAGTTGCGCAACAGGATTTGGCTGCCGTTTTACATATAAAACCCGAATACCTTGTTTTAGGAAATGGTGCCACCGAGCTGATTACGATTATTCAAAACAACTTTGTTCAGGGTATGGGAATTCCCGTTCCTACTTTTAGCGAATACATCGAAAAGGTACAAAACCTGGAAAAGGTGAAACTGTTTCAGTTACCTGCCGACAATCAATATCAGTTGGATTTGGAAGCATATGCCGATTGGCTGTTGGAGGAAAAACTATCATCTGCGTTGATTATCAATCCCGGAAATCCTACCGGGCAGTTGCTTTCGATTGAAGAAATAACCGGCTTTTTAAACCGCATGAAACATTTGAAACTGGTGCTGGTTGATGAGTCGTTTATCGATTTTGCGGGCGAAGAAATTCCAAGCCTCATGCCAGTGGTTGAACAGTTTCAGAACCTGGTAATTGTCCGCAGCATGAGTAAACATTGCGGTGTGCCGGGCTTGCGCCTGGGCTATTGCTGCACCGCCAACGAATATTACCTGAAACAAATTAGAAATGCATTGCCCGTTTGGAATATAAACACGCTGGCCGAGTACTTTTTAACGCAGCTAAAAGATACCGATGCTGAATACCACAAGGCCCGTAAACATGTTATTTCCGATGTTCGGGAACTACATGAGGCACTGTGTAATATTGATGGATATGAGGTTTACCCCACGAACAGTAATTTTATTCTGCTGAAAATAAATTTTGCCATGAGCGCTTATGACTTGCAAATGAAATTGCTGCAGGATTTTGGCGTGTACGTACGCGATTGCTCCAACAAAATAGGGCTCGATGATAAGCACATCCGAATTGCATCAAAAGGCCGGGATAACGACCAACTGCTGATTCGTGCACTGATAGCGGTGGCAGCAAATGCCTAAAGGTATTTTTAGTTGTCAGTTACAAGCTTCAAGCCGCAAGCTTCAAGTTACAAGCTTCAAGAATCCAGTATCAGTTTACAGTCACAGTTCTCAGGATCAAATATCCAGTATCCAGCATCTAGTATCCAGTCTCAGACTCAGTTTACAGTCGCTATATTCTGTTGCCTAACAAAAGAAATTATGTTACCAGATGTCGTTTTCGGTAAAAATGGGCGGAAATTCATTTTTTTGCTTTTTTCCCGTGAAAATGCTATCAGAAAATGAGTCGGCACTTCATTTTCCTTGAAAAAAGCCTCACGAAATAAGTTTTCACCTCTTTTTCCTTGAAAAAAGCTTTCGGAATTAGTTTTTCGTCCTTTTTTCCGTGAAAATGCCATCAGAAAATGAGTCGGCACTTCATTTTCCTTGAAAAAAGCCTCACGAAATAAGTTTTCACCTCTTTTTCCTTGAAAATGCATTCGCCACTTGATTTTGCTTGTTTTTTCATTGAAAATGATTTCCAAAACATGATTTCGAAGCTTTTACCTGTGTATTTATGGGAGCTTACTATTTATTTACAGATAGGAAGATAATATCCTTCCTGTCCTCATAAACTAAGCGTTTAGCGCATCCAGCATCCAGGCACACATCAAAAATCAATAACAGCCGAGTCGCAAACGTAAGTTGGAATAATTCCTGAACTAATAATTTTAATATTCGCGTTATCGGGCAGGGTATTTCCCGATAAAACAAGCGCGGTGTCGAGTCCGAATTTGTTTCCTCCGATGATGTCGGTATAAAGCGTGTCGCCAACCATTAAAATCTCGTTTCTTTTAATGTTGGGTACATCCTTCATTGCACGTTCGTAAGCCAGCAGGAACATTTGGGCATCGGGTTTTCCGAAACGTATAAATTTCTTCCCTAAAATTTGTTCAACCAGGTCGGCCAGCCCGCCTATGGCAACCGAAATATCGTTTTTATTTACCGGGTAGTTAATGTCGGTATTTGCCACAATAACAGTCATGTTTTTGTGGCGCAGCAGGTTGATGGTTTTATCAATATCCTTGTTCCAGTCGAATCCTTCGTCGTCGAGAAAAGCAAACGATTTTATATGTTCCAGATCGTTCAGGTCTACATCGCTGATGGGGACTGTTTTTTGCCCCGCTGTTTCCAGGTAGTGGGCCGAATCTTTTGTTCCGAGGTAAGCCACCGCTTTTCCGTTGGCCAGTTTTGTTTTAAAGAACTCCATGGCCAGCATTCCCGATGATAAAATTTTATCGGTGGTAATAGTTGTCAGGCCTCTTTTCTGATACCAGTTCGATAGTTCCTCCGGACTTCTTGATGAGTCGTTAGTTAATACGTAATACGGAATTCCCCTTGATTCTAAATATTTGAAAGTATTTCCTACTCCCTCAATCAGGCCCGAATGATTTTTTAATACACCAAAGGCATCAAAAAACACCGCCCGGTAGTTTTTCACTACACTTCTAAAACTTTTTGTTCTCATAATAGTACAGCATCAGAGTTTTAATGTTTTCAAAATCTTCTCTACCCGGTATTTGGCTTCCATGGCAGGGAAATAAGTTTCGTAGGCTTCCTTAATCAGTTTGGTTGAATAGTATTTTCTGAAAAAGTATGGCCCGTCTTTAATAACATAGTTTAAAATAAAAAAGCGGTAAACTTCTTTAATTAAATGCACTTCGGGAGGTGTAAGCGGAAAAACCTTGTGGTATTCTTTCAGAAACAACATAAAGCGGTCTTCCATTAAGGTATCCACCTGGTAACTGAAAACGGTGCGGTCGCCAACATCGGAAACCACGCGGCTAAAAAAGTAAAAGTCCATTACGCGCGACGACATGCGAAACCAGTCGTAATCCCAGCGCGAATAAAACTTTCCATCGCCGGTAATTGAAAAATTACCAATGTTCCAGTCAACCAAAACGGGTATGGTTTCAATTTCGGTGTTGTAATTCACGCGGTCGGCATTGCCCAAAAAATAATCGGCGTGTCGCAGAATCAAATCCTTGTGCGACTCTTCCATCTGTATTTCGCTCTTGTGGATCGAGCGTTTCAGTTTCTGAATATCAGTAATTACGTTTTTCGAGGAATGTGGCAACTGGTTCGAAACGTTGGTGCACGCTTTGTGAAAACGAGCCAGCTCGCGGCCCAGTTTTTTTATGTGTCTTTCTTCCAGCCGGCGGGGTAGTTTATTTCGAATTTGAATAGGATTGTAAAAAACGACCCAGGCACTGCGCTCGCGTTCGTGGTAACGGTAAATATACAGTTCGTTGCGTTTTACCAGCGATTGTGCTAAAAACATTTGATAAGGGTACTCGAGGTTGTTGGCCAGGTTGTTTATAATGATGTGGTCTTCCCTGAAGTCTTCAAAATTGCCGTATTCCGAAATTTTTGCAAAAACCGGTTCGCGTTTGTAAAACGATATTTTGTATACATGATTGGTGGAAACCTTTGCGCTTACATCAAAAACACCTTTTATCTCGTGTCGTTCCCCATCAAATTCTTTCCAGGCAAGTTTGATTATCTCTCCATAATCCAGTCTCTGCATCATCTCTTTCTTCTTTTTTTCAAAGTTAGTTGGTTTTGCCTTGCAGCCTTCGCGTTGTTTTAAATTATTTCGAAATACCTTTTTAGCTCCCACTGCGGATCGTTGTGGTCAACCTGTTGGCATTCCCATTCGCGGGTAAGGGTGAAATATTTTACAAATGCTTCGCCAAACAATTCGTTGGCAATTTCCGATTCGGCCATTTTTTTAGTTGCTTTTTCCAGCGAATCGGGCAACATACCATTGCCTGTTTCCCGGTAACCATTTCCTTTGGTCGGAGCAATTTCCAGTGGTAGTTTGTTTTTTATGCCGTAAAGTCCGGCGGCCAGCGAGGCTCCAAGGGCCAGGTAGGCGTTGGTGTCCGAGCCGGGAACCCGTAATTCAATGCGGGTAGATTTCTCGCTTCCCGGAATGGCGCGAACTGCACAAGTGCGGTTGTCGATTCCCCAGGTAAGTGTGCGGGGTGCCCAATCGCCGCCGCTCAGGCGTTTGTAACTGTTTGGGTTAGGCGCAAATAGTGGCAGTATTTCAGGCAAACATTTTAACAGCCCGGCAATATAATGTTGCATGGTTTTACTTATTCCATCAGGCGAATTCGCATCCAAAAACAAATTCTTCTTTTTGTCCAGATCCCACAAACTTTGGTGGATGTGCCCGCCGCATCCCGGAAGTTTTTCATTCCATTTGGCCATAAACGTAGCCACAAAATTGTGTTTATAGGCAACTTCTTTTACCGCCGATTTAAACAGCAAGGCTTTGTCGGCTGCAGCCAGAATCTCGTCATGAATAACAGTGGCTTCCACAACGCCGGGGCCGGTTTCGGTGTGCATGCCTTCAAGCGGAATGTCAAACTGCTGAAGCAACTCGAACAGGTCGTTAAAGTAAGGCTGGTTCAGCGAAGTTCTTAAAATGGAATAACCAAACATTCCTGGAGTTATCGGTTGCAAATCTTTATATTCAGCATTGGCAATTTCGCTTGGTGTCCCCTGAAAATTAAACCATTCAAACTCTTGCGAAAAGATAGGTATTAAACCCATTTCTTCGCTTTGGGCGGCAATACGTTTTAACAAACTTCGCGAACAAGCGGCCTCTGCATATTTTGGGTCGTTGCCAAAATCGCCTAATAAAAACGGAGTGTTGTCTTCCCACGGAATCTGGCGGTAAGTTTCGGGGGCAATACTAGCTTTTGCATCGGGGTAACCGGTGTGCCAGCCTGTAATTTGGCTGTTTTCGTAACACTTGTCGGCACAGTCCCAGCCAAAAATCACATCACAAAATCCCAACCCGTTTTCCAGGGCATTCAAAAACTTATCTTTATGAATATACTTGCCACGCAAAATCCCGTCAATATCCGCTACTGCAAACTTTATTTTAGTGAAATTTCGTTCCTTTATTTTGGTCAGTATCTCTTGCTTATCCATTACTAGCATCAAATTTGATTTTAAAATAAACGATGTTTGAGGAAATAACAAATATCGTCATTATAACTTTCGTTTGTTAAGGATGTGGTTTTAGTATGTTGTTTTGCTAAAAAAGTAGAAAATTTCCAGAATAACCCCTCGCTGTGTTAGGTTCGGGTAAATATTTTCTTAAAAAATGAAGTTTAAGCATGATAAATGTCAGGACTGAGGATGGAAAATATTATTTTTGAGGACAGACAAAAAACAGACTTAAATAAATTTAATCATGGCACAATTTAGATTTAAGGCACTTGATGAAGTGCTTAACCGTAAGCCGGTAGAAATCGAACGCGAAGAAAACCTGGTTTCGGACTACTATGGCATGTTGGTCTTCGATCAGTCGAAAATGAAAAAATATTTGTCGCGCGAAGCCTACAAAGCAGTAACCGATGCGGTTGAAAGAGGAACTACGGTTGACCGTAAAATGGCCGACCAGGTAGCTCAGGGTATGAAAGCCTGGGCAATTGAAAACGGTGCAACGCACTACACGCACTGGTTTCATCCGTTAACAGATGGTACGGCCGAAAAGCACGATGCCTTTATTGTACATGGTGCCGATGGAGGGGTGATTGAGTCATTCTCGGGCAAATTGCTGGCACAGCAGGAACCCGACGCTTCATCGTTCCCGAGTGGTGGAATACGCCAGACTTTCGAAGCTCGTGGTTACACGGCCTGGGACCCGTCGTCTCCGGCATTTATCAGCGAAACCACACTTACTATTCCTACCATTTTTATTTCGTATACCGGCGAGGCGCTCGATTATAAAACACCTTTGCTACGTGCATTAAATACAATCGACAAAGCGGCTACCAGCGTGTGCCAGTATTTCGATAAAAACGTTACCCGTGTTCAGGCAAACCTGGGATGGGAACAGGAATATTTCCTGATTGATGAGGCTTTGTTTATGGCGCGTCCCGACCTGATGTTAACCGGACGTACGCTGATGGGCCACGCATCATCAAAAGATCAGCAACTTGACGACCATTATTTCTCATCCATCCCAACGCGTGTAAACAAGTTCATGCAGGATGTTGAGAATGAAGCCTATAAACTGGGAATTCCGGTAAAAACACGCCATAACGAGGTGGCCCCAAACCAGTTTGAACTGGCTCCGATTTACGAAGAGGCCAACCTGGCCAACGACCATAACCAGCTGTGCATGGACATTATGCAGAAAATTGCCCGTCGTCATAAATTCCGTATTCTTTTCCACGAAAAACCTTTTGCGGGAATTAACGGATCGGGAAAACACAACAACTGGTCGTTATCAACCGATACCGGAGTGAATTTGTATTCGCCGGGTAAAAATCCAAAATC
>NZ_JBFHGM010000187.1:0-10324 GCF_041583095.1 Draconibacterium sp. | reverse complement strand
GACGAATCAAAATTAATGGTGCTAAACAGAGCAACACGAACAATTGAACACAAATTGTTTAAAGACCTGCTTGATTATTTTGATGATAAAGATGTGATGGTTTTTAACGATACCAAAGTGTTTCCCGCACGTTTGTATGGTAACAAAGAAAAAACCGGAGCAGAAATCGAGGTTTTTCTTCTTCGCGAGTTAAACCGCGAGCAGCGTTTGTGGGACGTACTTGTTGATCCTGCTCGTAAAATACGTATTGGTAACAAACTGTATTTTGGCGACGATGATTTATTGGTTGCCGAGGTAATTGATAATACTACATCGCGCGGTCGTACTTTGCGTTTCTTGTTTGATGGTCCTTACGACGAATTCAAGCAAACACTTTACAGTCTGGGAGAAACTCCACTTCCGAAATTTATCAACCGCCCGGTACAACCTGAAGACAAAGACCGTTACCAGACTATATTTGCAAAACACGAAGGCGCGGTTGCAGCACCAACAGCCGGTTTGCACTTTAGCCGCGAGTTGTTAAAACGTTTGGAGATCAGAGGTGTTGATTTTTCATACGTTACTTTGCATGTTGGTTTAGGAAACTTCCGCAGTGTTGATGTTGAAGACCTTACCAAACACAAAATGGACTCGGAGCAGATTTGGATTAAAAACGAAGCCTGCGAGATGGTAAACAACGCTAAGCAAGAGAAACGTAATGTTTGTGCCGTGGGAACCACGGTAATGCGTACACTTGAAAGCTCGGTATCAACACAAGGATTTTTGAAACCATTTGAAGGATGGACCAATAAATTTATTTTCCCTCCTTACGAGTTTAGCGTAGCAAATAGCATGATTACAAACTTCCACCTGCCTTACTCAACATTGTTGATGATGGTTGCTGCATTTGGCGGATACGATTTTGTGATGGAAGCCTATGATGTTGCCACTAAAAACGATTACCGTTTTGGTACTTATGGCGACGCCATGCTGATTATCTGATCGATAACTTACACGACAATATGGAAACCACGAAATTTATTTCGTGGTTTTTTTTTATTTCATTTCTGAAGCAATTTTGGCTATTCCGCAATTATTCCAACTCGTAGCACAACAGGTTTCCATCATCATCGCCAACTACCAAGCTCAGCGGTCCACCATTTTTTAATTGCCCAATCGCAAATTCACTGTTACCGTTCAACGGAAAACTATCGTACTGTTTTCCCTTTGCATCAAACAAATAAATCTCGTTTTCATCGGCATCGGTAACACCAATCATCTTTTGGGTTGCTGTAAAAGAATACAGATTTACCGCCAACAAATTATTGTCAAACTCTTCTTCAAATAGCTTATCGCCTTCTTCATCGAAAACAAACAGACCATCCTTGTCAATAAATACAAATTCAGGCTTTCCATCGCCGTTAATATCATCCGTTTTAAAACGATGATCGGCTGAGAATTTACTGGTCTTCTTTTGAGCAAATTTCCCATCGAAGAACAGGTAGAAAACATCTCCATTGCGGCTGGTAGCAACCATTTTGGGCACTCCTTCCGTATTTAATGCTATGTCGTTTGCCGATGGTGCGAATTTTGCCGATGAGTTAACCCGTGTCTCTCCCCTTCTGTTTTGGATATAAACCTGGTTTTCGTCGCTAAAAACAATATAATCTTTATTGCTCACCCTGAAAAACTGAATCGGGGCCGTAATCGTTCCGCTGGTTTTATCGAATATCCAACCATTGAGAATTGACCCGTCGTGACTGTAAGCATAAACCTTCTTATCCTTGCAAGCCACAAAATAACGGTATAGGTTATTGTTGTTATAATCAAACACATTGATACCGTTGGTAGCGGGCGATTTCAGAATAACCGGGAAGTTGGCCACACTTGTTCCGGTTCTGTCGATCAGGTAAATTTTTTCGCTGGTATTAAACAGGTATTGCAATTTACCATTGTTGTAATAATCCACCTGGTGAATCTGCCCCAAAATTTTTCCGCTAACCGGTGCGCTCCAGATAATTTTACCATCAGCATCAATTAAATGCAATTGATTATTTACATCCTGAACAATTATTTCCTTATTCGCTTTATTCGTATGATTGATTACAACTTGTGGCTTTATGGCCACTTCGGCTCCTAACCGGCACTGCCATTTTGCGCGAACGTCGTTTTTCGGCTTCTGCCGGTAACCCAGGTTCAGCGCGTTAAAATAAATGTTGTTTTCGCAAACCACCTGCCAACATATGGCATTAAACTTTCTGAATATCTCTTCATGTTTCTCAAGGCCCTTGTTTATGCCAGAATTGAATAAATCGTGTCGAAGCGCATAAAGATTATTTATATTGCCATAAACATTCAGGTTCGCTTTGCTTTCGGCTGCTTTGTTAATCGTTTCATAGTCGGAATCTGTTCGTAATGTTTCTCCCGAATCCATATCGTCGAGGTATTTTTCCAACACTTTTGCCGAACTGGCAAAAATCAGTTGATCTTCACGGAAGGCAGCAAACCGGGCACGCACAAAATCAAATGCTCCACCCAACCAGATTCCCGGCAGCGTTGGATAAGGGAATTCGTATATCCGGTAGTTTTGTTCGTCTGACGATTTATACGTGCTCACCATACTTTCAAATTCAATATCTTTTCGTTTGGCATAATTCGCAAGCATTCCTTCAAAAAGCTCCTGACTTTCTTTCCTCGACTGGCCACTTAAAATAAAAAGCGAGCCCATTTCTGCCTCTGTAGGAATAGAAGTTATGGCTGCCAGCACCCTGTCTTTTACCAGGCTTCTTAATTTCTCGCGACTATCAGTACGGAAATTTTGCTCCATCATTTTTATCTTCTCTTCCCGGTCGTAATATGCCTCGGAGTGCACAAAATAGTTCTCCAGTTTTTTAAAAAACAGGTCTCTGTCGGAAAATGAAAATCCGATATAAAACGATGTTGATTTTGGCAACAAACGATCGGCATTACTACTCACTGCTTCCTGCCCCTGCAAAACCGATAGAAAATGATTCAGCGAATCGTCGGCAGCCGTAATTCCGTTTAGTGTTAAGCGATTGTCGTGAAAACTCAAATCCAACTCACTCCAACTGGCGTAATCTTTAATTTTTAACACATCGCTTTTGAGGTTGATGCGGTCGGTTTCACCAAATTCGTTCTCCTTCTTTTTCGTTGTGGAATTGAGCAAATTGGCCCAAAACTCAGGAAAACGCTTGTGGTTAATATACCAGGCAACCTCCGATTGATTGGCAACGGTGCGGTTTACCAGATTAAAGTATCGGTTATCGGTAATGCCCGGCGCATCGAGTTGCCTGATACATTTCTCTACCAAAATTACTTCGGGACTAATAATTACCAGGTTTCCGGCAACACTATAGCTCAATACATTTTCGCCATCCGAATCAAACACATCGATTATGGCATAACCGTTATAGTTCCGTTTCTGAAAAGAAGTTCGTGCAATTCCCGTGAGCTTCTCAATTAAAAGCTCAAGTCCCTCGCGCTCTTTTGCACTTTTCAGGTTGCTTATTATAACCGGATACAAAACGTTCTTCCCTACAAAATCGAGTGCCAGTACAACCGGCCGTTTACCAAGTTGTTTCTGAATCTCGGGTTCACTCTCGATAACATTCTGTATGCCCGATACTTCGTTCAACAGGTTATTGAATTCGGGAATTCCCGATAATTCCATTACCACAGGATTATCAGTTGGAATAGCTTTTAGCCCGTCGGCCTCAAGAAACAGCGGTGCCGACAAAGGCACAGCTTTATATAAAGGCGACTCTTTGGTGAAAGCCACCTCATGTTTTGTAAAATAGAGAAACCCTGCCACTGCCGCGACTAAAATAAGGAGTATGATTATGAGGTACCGCTTCATTTTTCTATCTTTTTGTCAAAAGTAATAATTAGAGAACGCCCGGAGCTACCTTTTTCGTTTATGAAATTAAACATTGATTGTTAATAATTTAGGGATAACAAAAAAGGCCGGGATAACCCGGCCTCTTCATATCTCGTTTCTACGATTTTCTTACAGTGTTTTTGCTACCTCAATTTCGTGGTAAGCTTCAACGTGGTCTCCAACTTTAATATCATTGAATTTCTCGATATTCAATCCACACTCGTAGCCGTTTTTCACCTCTTTTACGTCTTCTTTAAAACGTTTCAGTGAACCTAATATTCCGTCGTAGATTACAATACCATCGCGAATTACACGAGCTTTCGAGTTACGTGTAACTTTTCCATCGCGAACAATACAACCTGCAACAGTTCCCACTTTCGTGATTTTAAATACCTCCAGTACCTCAACAGTCCCGGTAATTTCCTCCTTAATTTCAGGAGAAAGCATACCTTCCATTGCTGCTTTAATCTCGTTAATGGCATCGTAAATAATCGAGTACAAACGAATATCAATTTGTTCTCTTTCGGCAATTTTACGTGCATTCAACGATGGACGTACCTGAAAACCAACTACAATCGCTTCTGATGCGGCAGCCAGCGAAATATCAGATTCAGAGATCTGACCAACTGCTTTATGGATAATATTGATCTGAATTTCTTCGGTTGATAACTTGATCAATGAATCAGACAGTGCTTCGATAGATCCGTCAACGTCACCTTTAACAATCAGGTTCAACTCCTGGAAGTTACCAATTGCAATACGACGGCCAATCTCATCAAGCGTAATGTGTTTCTGCGTACGCAATCCTTGCTCGCGGGCCAGTTGTTCGCGTTTATTGGTTATGCTTCTTGCCTCGCGCTCATTCTCCATTACATTGAATTTGTCACCCGCCTGTGGTGCTCCGTTCAATCCAAGAATAATTGCAGGTTGCGCCGGGCCAACCTCTTTAACATTTTGGTTACGTTCGTTGAACATTGCTTTTACGTGGCCGTAATACTGACCGGCAATAATAATATCGCCAACACGAAGTGTACCGCTTTGAACCAATAAAGTTGAAACGTAACCTCTACCACGGTCGAGCTCCGATTCAATAATTGTTCCCTGCGCCTTTTTATCTGCATTGGCTTTCAGTTCAAGCATTTCGGCTTCAAGCAATACTTTTTCAAGTAACTCTTCAATACCAATTCCGTTTTTGGCCGAAATATCGTGCGACTGGTATTTACCACCCCACTCTTCAACCAGGTAATTCATATTGGCCAGTTCTTCTTTTATCTTTTCAGGATTTGCTCCCGGTTTATCGATCTTGTTAATTGCAAAAACAATAGGTACTCCCGCAGCCGATGCGTGGTTGATCGCCTCAATGGTTTGTGGCATCACATTATCGTCGGCTGCTACAATAATAATTGCAATATCGGTTACCTGTGCTCCACGCGCACGCATTGCGGTAAACGCCTCGTGACCAGGAGTATCAAGGAAAGTAATCATTCTGCCATCTTCCAGGCTTACGTGGTATGCACCAATATGCTGGGTAATACCACCGGCCTCTCCGGCAATTACGTTTGTGCTACGAATATGGTCGAGCAATGATGTTTTACCGTGGTCAACGTGTCCCATCACAGTTACAATTGGCGGACGAGGTTTTAAATCTTCCGGATTGTCTTCCTCTTCCTCAATCGCTTCAGCAATTTCAACACTAACGAACTCTACTTTGTACCCAAATTCTTCGGCAACAACAGCGAGTGTTTCAGCATCAAGACGCTGGTTGATGGAAACAAACAGCCCCAATGACATACATGACGAAATAATTTCGTTTACGCCAACATTCATCATGGTAGCCAGTTCGGCAACAGTAACAAACTCGGTAACTTTAAGAATGTTCTGTTCCAGCATTTGCTGTTCCATGTCGGCCTGCATTCTTTCGCTGGCGGCGGCACGTTTGTCGCGACGGTGTTTTGCTCCTTTTTTAGTTTTGCCTTTTGTTGTTAAGCGGGCAAGTGTATCTTTAATTTGCTTTTGTACGTCCTCTTCGTTAACCTCTTTTTTAAGTGGTCGTTTTTTCTTTCCTGGAATTTGTTTATTTGCCTGGAATTTTCCTCTCGGACGATCGCCTGGTTTTTGCTGCTGTTGTTGTCTGTCAACAGTAACCTTTCCGGTTTCTTTAGAAATACGTTTCCTGCGTTTTTTTCTATCACCCTGATTTCCGGCATCTTGTTTCTTTTCAGGAAGATCAATTTTACCAAGGATGGTTGGGCCATTCAACTTGTTAACTTTTGCCTTTATAACTCCTGAATTTTCATCCCTGTCTTTTTCTGGTCCCTGGCGCTCGGCAATTCGTTGTTTCTTGCGCTCCTGACGCTCTTTTTCGCGTTCTTCTTTTGTTTTTTTGGCAGGGCGTGTTTTCTGATTCATATTGCTCAGATCGATCTTGCCCACTACCTTTATCTTGTCGTCCGACTTTGGAGCATTTGTTTCAATAAGGTCTTCCACTTTTTCTTTTGGTGTACTTTCGGCTTTTGGCGCAGCTTCCTCTTTTTCTGCTTTCGGTGCCGGTTCTTCTTTCTTTTCGGCTGCAGGCGCCTCTTTTATTTCTTCTTTTACAGGAACCTGCTTTTCAGGTTTCTTTTCTTCGGCTTTAACTTCGACAGGCTTCTCTTCTACTGGTTTTTCAACCTTCTTCTTCGGTTTGTTAAGCTCATCCAGATCAATCTTGTCGAGCACCTTAATCTTCACCTCAGGTTTTTTAATAACTTCTTCTGCCGGTTTTTCCTCAACCTTTTTTACAGCAGCAGGCTCTTCAATCTTTGGTTCTTTTTTCTCCTGTTCTTCAGCTTCGGGCTCCATCGAAATCACTTCTTTCTTTGGACGCTGACTTTTCAGGTTCATTTTTTCCGACTCTTTCTTGATTGTAATATCTACTTTATATTCCTTTTCAAGAAGTTGCACGGCGTCTTCTGCAACTTTAGTATTAGGGTTTGAATCGATTTCGTACCCTTTTTTATGCAAAAACTCAACAATGGTATGAATACCTACGTTGAACTGTCTTGCAAGTTTACTAAGTCTTGTTGTTTTGCCTGCTACCATATAATTCTTTATTTACTTTTCTAATTTGTATGAATAAAAACCAATTTGTATTGATGGTTATTATTCAAATTCTGAACTAAGGATTTTCAGAACCTCATCGATTGTTTCGTCTTCCAGGTCGGTTCTTTTAATCAATTCAGCACGCGGGATGTTTAATACGTTCTTGGCGGTATCGCAACCGATTCCTTTTAACGCATCAATTACCCAGCTTTCAATTTCATCTGCGAACTCATCCAGGTTCACATCTTCGTCGTCTTCTTCCATCTCACGATAAACATCGATCTCGTATCCGGTTAACTGGCTGGCCAAACGAATATTTAATCCGCCTTTACCAATTGCCAGCGAAACTTCTTCCGGTTTCAGATATACTTCTGCTTTTTTATCGTCTTCCAGAATTTTAATCGAATTAATTTTCGCGGGATTCAGTGCACGTTTAATAAACAACTGAAGGTTCGACGAATAATTAATCACATCGATGTTTTCGTTACGCAACTCGCGAACGATTCCGTGGATTCTCGATCCTTTCATACCCACACATGCTCCAACGGGATCGATACGTTCGTCGTACGATTCAACGGCAACTTTAGCACGCTCTCCCGGTACACGAACAATTTTTTTGATGGTAATTAAACCATCGAAAATTTCCGGAATTTCCAACTCGAACAAACGCTCGAGGAAAGCCGGTGCTGTGCGCGACAAAATAATTAGCGGGTTGTTATTTCGTAATTCAACTTTATATACAATTGCGCGAACGTTATCGCCTTTACGGAAATAATCGGATGGAATTTGCTCTGATTTTGGAAGGATCAATTCGTTTCCTTCGTCATCAAGAATCAGAATTTCCTTTTTCCAAACCTGGTAAACTTCACCTGTAACGATGTCGCCAATTTTATTTTTGTACTTTCCGTAAATATGGTCTTTCTCCAGTTCCAGAATTTTACTGGCCAGGTTCTGACGCAAATTTAAAATGGCACGACGACCAAAATCGGCTAATTTAACCTCGTCGGTAACTTCTTCGCCTACTTCGTAATCGTCGTCAATTTTCAGCGCATCGCTTAAAGTTATTTGCAAATTCGGATCTTCAATCTCGTCGTCTGCTACAACTTCGCGGTTTCGCCAAATCTCAAAGTCGCCCTTATCAATATTGATAATAACATCAAAGTTCTCATCAGTACCATACTGACGGATAAGCACACTGCGGAAAACGTCTTCCAGCACGCTCATCATTGTAACCCTGTCAATGTTTTTTAGCTCCTTAAATTCGGCAAAAGTATCTATCAGGTTAATATTTTCCATCTTTCATCGCTTTATTTAAATGAAATAACCGCTTTCGCACTTTTTATTTCGTCGTATTTTAAAATATGTTTTTTTACTACCAATTGCTTTTTCTTGTGACCCTCCACTTTTTCGCGTTTCGAGGTCTCAAGTACTATGCCATCTTCACTATTTTCCAAAAGCAGCCCTTTCAGTTTTTCACTGTCGGCTGTTAAAACCTCAATTTCTTTTCCGGTATATTTTTCGTATTGCTGCCTTACTTTAAAGCTTTCGGTTAGGCCCGGAGACGAAACCTGCAACGAAAAGTCCTCTTCATCCCTGTCGAGATTATGCTCTACATTACGACTGACAGCAATACATTGTTCGATGGTAATGCCGTTAAATCCATCAACGTACACATTAATGTCGTTAGATGAACTTATAGTCACATCAACAATAAACATCTGATCATCAAGACGTTCACTCACCAAATCTATTACTTTTTGTTTTGCTATCATTTCTCTATATGTAACAAAATAGGGAACCAACGGTCCCCTAAAAATTTCGCTTTTTAGAAAATTCTCGGCAAAAATAGTAATATTATCCAACATTAACAAATATGCGCAGTTACATAAAATGCTGATTTTAAACTAAAAAATCATTAACCGCATTCTGTGTATAACAAATTCATTTTTACCTGTCTTTGCGTTTTATTTCCTAAAAAAAACATTGTCATTTGTATAACAGAAAGTTTTGTAGTTTTAAACCAATCGAAAAACAGCTTTGTGCAACAAGTCCAGCTCAATAAAAAGAAAATTATAAACGACCCCGTTTTTGGATTTATCAACCTGCAGTCTGATATTATATTCGATTTGCTTGAACACCCCATATTTCAACGACTCCGTTACATCAAGCAGCTGGGTTTGTCGTACCTGGTTTTTCCGGGTGCCAATCACACGCGTTTTGAGCACGCTATCGGTACTGTGCACTTAATGCGTCAGGCTATTACGGTACTAAAAATAAAAGGGCACGAAATTACCGACGAAGAGGCCGAAGCGGTTAGCATTGCCATTTTGTTGCACGACATTGGCCACGCTCCTTTTTCGCATGTGCTTGAAAATACCCTGGTAAATATTTCGCACGAAGAAATTTCGCTGATGCTGATGCAAGAGCTGAACCAGCAGTTTAACGGCAAGCTGGATCTGGCTATTAAAGTTTTTACCAATAAATACAGGAAACAGTTTTTGCACCAGCTTGTTGCCAGCCAACTGGACATGGACCGGCTTGACTACCTGAGCCGCGACAGTTTTTTTACCGGAGTGGTGGAAGGCACCATTGGTATCGACCGCATTATTAAAATGCTAAATGTACACAACGATCAGCTGGTGGTTGATGTAAAGGGAATTTATTCGATTGAAAAATTCCTGATCTCTCGACGCCTGATGTACTGGCAGGTTTACCTGCATAAAACAGTTGTGGCTGCCGAGTTTTTATTGATAAATGTATTAAAACGTGCACGTGAAATTATTACAAACGGCGGCGAACTGTTTGTAACCCCCACCCTAAAAGTTTTTTTAACGAATAATTTCACCCCTGAGGATTTTCGTTCAAACATTAAAATACAAGAGAGAAATGTATTGCAGTGGTACACGCTGCTCGACGACAACGACATTTTGATCTCAATAAAAGAATGGCAAAACCATCCTGATCCGGTTTTATCGGAAATGGCAAAAAGTATAACAAACCGAAAACTGCCGCGAACAAAATTCCGCGACAAACCTATTTCTCCTGCAAAAGAACAGAAGTATTTAAAGCAAATCGAAAAGCAGCTGGTTCCCGATCCTGATCTGGCGAAATACTTCCTGATGACAGGCGTTATAACCAACAATGCATACAACAAACACTACGAAAACATTTCGGTTTTATACAAGGATGGAACGGTGAAAGAAATCAACGATGCATCGGATATAAACTTGTCTGCACTTGGAAAAACAGTGAGGAAGTATTTTGTGTGTTATCCTAAAGAATTGGACATTTACTAGTTAAAACCTATATTTGCATCGCCAAAAAAACAGATAATGGATTTTAAAGCTACGGATATCGCCTCTTTTT
>NZ_JBFHGM010000186.1:0-10385 GCF_041583095.1 Draconibacterium sp. | reverse complement strand
TTGGATAAAAATCTACGTGTTTACACTACCCGCCCTGATACTTTGTTTGGTGCAACTTACATGGTAATTGCTCCGGAACATGAGTTAGTAGACGAAATTGTTACCGACGATAAAAAAGATTCGGTAGAAGCATACATAAAAGCTGCAGCTTTAAAATCGGATTTGGATCGTACGGATCTGGCCAAAGAAAAAACCGGTGTATTTACCGGACGTTATGCCGTTAATCCGGTGAACAAACAGTTGATCCCGATTTGGGTGGCCGACTACGTGTTGATGGGTTACGGAACAGGTGCAATTATGGCGGTTCCGGCACATGATACCCGTGACTTTGAGTTTGCCAAAGAGTTTGATATTCAGATCAACTGTATTCTTGATCCGAAAGATGTGGAGAACCGCGAAGAGATTTTAGCCGGCGATGCCTGCTGGACAGAAGATGGGGCATACATCAATTCATCAAGCGAGGAAACTGGTTTGGATATAAACGGACTGAACAAAGCTGCCGGAATTCAAAAAGTAGTTGAGTGGCTGGAAGGAAAAGGAATTGGAAAAGCAACCACAAACTTTAAGTTGCGCGACTGGTTGTTTAGCCGCCAGCGTTACTGGGGCGAGCCTTTCCCTGTTATTCACTGGGAAGATGGCGAAGTTACTTTGGTGGAGGATGAAAATCTGCCTTTGGAATTGCCAAATCTGGAAGAATACACACCAAGTGAAAGCGGTGAGTCGCCACTGGCAAATGCTGAAGACTGGCTGATGGTTACCGATAAAAACGGACGTAAAGGCCGCCGTGAGACCAACACTATGCCACAGTGGGCAGGATCGTGCTGGTACTATTTGCGCTACATCGATCCGAATAACGAAGACAGTATTTTCGATGTGAAAAAAGAACAGTACTGGATGCCTGTTGACTTGTATGTTGGTGGTGCCGAGCATGCTGTTCTGCACTTGTTGTACTCGCGTTTCTGGCACAAAGTGTTGTTTGATTTGGGCGTTGTTTCAACCGACGAACCTTTCCAAAAACTGTTTAACCAGGGAATGATTCTGGCTTTTGCTTACGAAACTGCAACCGGAGCAAAAGTAGCTTCTGATTTGGTAGAGGAAAAAGACGGTAAATATTTCCACACTGAAACCGGTGAAGAGCTGAGACAAATTGTTGCAAAAATGTCGAAGTCGCTGAAGAATGTGGTGAATCCTGACGACGTGATCGCACATTACGGTGCCGACTCGCTGCGTTTGTACGAAATGTTTATGGGACCGCTCGACGAGCGTAAACCGTGGGCCGAAAACGGTGTGAAAGGGGTTTTCAATTTCCTGGCGCGTGCCTATCGTTTCTTTGCCGACCCTGCAAAAATTGTTGACGGCGAAGAAGATAAAGAGGTGGCAAAATTGCTGCATCAAACCATACAAAAGGTAGAGCACGATATTGAAAATCTGAAGTTTAATACAGGAATTTCGGCACTGATGGTATTTAATAACCTGGCTATTAAAAAGGGAAAAGTTACCAAACAAACGGCTGAAACTTTTGCGAAAATTCTTGCTCCGTATGCACCGCACATGGCAGAAGAGTTTTGGTCACTCTACGGAAACAAAGAAACACTGGCTTACGAAGTTTGGCCAGAAGTTGACGAAAGTTTACTGACCGAAGATTCGCACGAATATCCAGTATCGTTTAACGGGAAAATGCGCTTTAAAATTGAGTTGCCTTTAGATATGCCAAAAGACGAGATTGAAAAAACAGTGCTTGGCGACGAGCGTGCTGCCAAATGGATGGAAGGAAAAACAGTTCGGAAATTCATTTTTGTGCCGAAAAAAATCATAAATATAGCAATTGGATAGTAATTTTCTGATTGCGCATTTAAAGAGATATTTGAAAGGGCAACCACATGGTTGTCCTTTCGTTTTTTAATTCTATGTTATATCGCAAATCCCTGACAATCATCACTATTTTTTCAGTAAAGGCTTTGTTCATTTGCGCGATTTTTTAATACACATAAAATACTAAAAATGGTTAAGGAGATATTGTCGGATAACACACGGCTGGGACGCATGATTCAGGATTATGCAATAATTACTTTCGGGCTGTTGTTGTTTGCAGCAGGCTGGGTATTGTTTCTAATCCCTGCCGAGATAACCGGTGGTGGAATAAGTGGTGTTGCGGCAGTTATTTATTTTGCCACAAAAATTCCTGTAAGTATAACATATCTGATTATTAATGCTTTTCTGGTGCTGGTAGCCATAAAAATTCTGGGTGCCAATTTTGGTGTGAAAACCATTTACAGCATACTGGTTTTAACCGGGTTCTTTGCTCTGTTTCAGAATATTTTGAAGGAACCACTGGTTAACGACACATTTCTTTCAGCAATTTTAGGCGGAATGGCCGGCGGAGTTGGTCTCGGTGTTGTTTTTTCGAGAGGTGGAAGCACCGGTGGAACTGATATTTTTGCCATGATTATTAACAAATACCGCAATATTAGTCCGGGGCGTATAATTTTATTGTGCGACGTTATTATCATTGCTTCGTCGTATATGGTATTCCGCTCGCCCGAAAAACTGGTTTACGGTTATGTTTCCATGTGGGTGGTTTCTTATTCGCTCGATTCGTTTTTAAGTGGTGCCAACCGCTCGGCCCAAATGTTTATTATCTCAAAAGAGTACGAGCAAATTGCAGAATACATTAACAACGAGGCCATTCGTGGGGTAACGATACTAAATGGAACGGGCTGGTATACCAAAAAAGATACGAAAGTAATTATGTCGGTTGTTCGAAAAAAAGAGACCAGCGCCATTTTTCGTAAAATAAAACAGATCGATCCGGATGCTTTTATCTCAATGGGAAGTGTTATGGGCGTTTACGGACAGGGTTTTGATAAGTTGAAATTGTAAGCTGTTCTTTCTGCGATCATTTAATTTTTACCTAAAAACTCAAATTCTTAAATAAATACATACTAATCTTGTTATCTATACAGTTTTCTTATTTTTGCGTTTAATAAATTTTGAAGATGAGGAAGTTGAGATCGATTTTAGTGGGGATGGGACTCGTTGTTGCACTGAGTCAATTGTTTTCGTGTGTACCTAAAAAGGTCCAAAATGATGAGGCACCGGTGTTGGATACCGTTGTTGAAGTAAAAATGCCGGAGTTAAAATACGGACTTCCGGTTGATTCGTTTACGATTGAAATGGGCAAGGTAAAAAACAATCAGTACCTCAGCCAGATTTTAAATGCACGTGGTGTGGGAATGGGAACCATCGATAAAATTGCCCGAAAATCAAGAGACGTTTTTGATGTTCGCAAAATCAAAAGTGGCGAAAATTTCTGTATTCTTTCTACCCGAGATTCTGTTCCGGTGGCCAAATATTTTGTTTACGAAAACTCACCTGTTGAATATACAGTTTTCGAGTTAACCGATACATTAGGAATTTATAAGGGTGAAAAGGAAGTGAAAATCCGCCAACGAACTGCGCATGGAGTGGTTGAAACTTCGTTGTGGAATGCCATGGTGGATAACGGGCAAGACCCGATGCTGGCACTCGAACTTTCCGATATTTTTGCCTGGACCATCGATTTCTTTGCCATCCAGAAAGGCGATCGTTTTAGGGTGATTTACGATGAACAGTTTGTTGATTCCGTTTCCATTGGCATTGGCGAAATTTATGCAGTTCAGTTTGATCACTATGGTGAAGATAACTATGCATTTATCTTCGATCAGGACGACCGTTGGGATTATTTCGATGAGCAGGGTAAAAGTCTGAGAAAAGCTTTCTTAAAGGCACCGCTGAAATTCTCGCGAATCAGTTCCCGCTTTTCGAACAACCGTATGCATCCGGTTTTACGTATCCGTCGTCCGCATCATGGAGTGGATTATGCTGCGCCCAAAGGAACTCCGGTAATGAGTATTGGTGATGGAACAGTTGTTGCAAAAGCCTATCAGAAAAGTGGGGGCGGTAATTATTTGAAAATAAAGCACAATTCAGTTTATACCACTACCTATATGCATCTTTCAGGGTATGGAAAGGGAATTCATACCGGCGCACGCGTAAAGCAAGGACAGGTTATTGGTTATGTCGGTTCAACCGGATTGGCATCAGGTCCGCACCTCGATTTCAGGGTGGCAAAAAACGGAAGTTTAGTCGATCCGCTAAAGGTAAAAGCACCACCCGTTGAGCCGGTGAAAGAAGAAAATATGACACGATACAATGCCGTTAAGGATTCGTTGATGCAGGAATTGCAAAAAATTCAATGGGATGATCTGGATCAAATTCTTGCTAATTCTAATTAGTGAGAGAATTATTTTGAATCTGTTGAGTTGATTAAGGCCCCGGCATTATAGTCACAACTTTATCCTGTAAATTCATATTATAGCTTCCGGGTTTAAAATTTAGACACTGTTTAAATTGGCTGATGTATAAACTTCAATTTATTTCTCAATTTACAAGCTAAGTAGTTCATGTGCGTGTAAAATATGCACCATAGTTTGTAATAAATTGCGCATAAAATGTAACCTTCTAATTTCGAGACAGTTTAAAATACTATTCTTCCTGTTCTGAACGTATATCATTTTAGAAATTAGTTCTAGCTTTAAGTTACCAACCTAAATTGAAGTGGATAAATGGGACGGCATTGGCATTCGTTGTATTTACTATTGTTAGTATCAATTACAATTTTTGTATTTGTAGTTCTGGTTGTTTACGGAGCTGATTATTATTTAGCGGATATCGGTGAACGACATTTTCATGAACAAGATGCTTTGTTGAGACCAACCGGTTTAATCGGGCACGGACTCGGAATTATAGGAGCTGCGTTAATGGTAGTTGGCGTTTTTGGCTATATGGCGCGTAAACGATTAAGGTTTCTGTCGCAGCTGGGAGTGTTAAAATACTGGCTCGAATTCCACATTTTTTTATGCACGCTGGGGCCGATCATGGTTCTGTTTCACACCTCATTTAAATTCGGAGGTATTGTTGCCGTAAGTTTTTGGAGTATGGTGGCCGTAGTAATCAGTGGTGTAATAGGGCGGGTAATTTACCTGCAAATTCCACGAACCATTGAAGGACGTGAAATGAGTCTTCTTGAGCTGAATAAAATGGAAACCGAACTTTGGGCACAGTTCAGCGAGGGGAATGAAGCACTTTCAGCTGGTCTGCAGAAAGTAAATGCAGCATTAAAAACACAATCGTACAGCGAGGATGGTAACTACATGAAACGCCTGGCAAATCGGTTCCGATTTGAGCGCTCCTTAATTGCCGACTTGAGAAAAGAACTGAAAGAGAAAGGCCTTAAAGGAAAAAATTACAGGAAGGCAATAAAGATATTGAAATCAAAAATTATTATGAACCGTCGGATTGCGTGGCTTTCAACCATGCAACAATTAATGCGTTACTGGCACGTGGTACACCTTCCGTTTGCCTTAATTATGCTGGTGATTATGCTGGTTCATATTGTTGTGGCTTTGCTGTTTGGTTACACCTGGATTTTTTAAACTATGGAAAACTTGCTTGAACAAATATTGATTTACGGCGCAGTAGCAATTTTTCTACTGGGAGTGGTTTTCATTTATGTTCGGAAATTGCGGCGTGAATCGAAGATTGTTGAAGAGAAGATACAACGGGCAAAAGAAGACGGATTGCATGAGCCGGTTTCCTTACATCCGGTGGTCGACGTAAATTCATGTATTCAAAGTGGAGCCTGTATTCGGGCTTGTCCCGAACATGATATTCTTGGCATTCGAAATGGTAAAGCAACCGTTATAAATGCCAGCCAATGTGTGGGGCACGGGGCGTGTTTTCATGCCTGTCCAACACAGGCCATATCGCTTTTTATTGGAACCGAAAAGCGGGGTGTTGATCTGCCACATGTTAATCAAACATTTGAAACCAATGTTAAAGGGATGTTCATTGCCGGCGAAATGGGCGGAATGGGATTGATCCGAAATGCAGTGGAGCAGGGAAGACAGGCTGTTCAAAACCTTGCAAAAGGAATAAAAAAAGAAAGCGATGCGCAATACGATTTGATTGTAATTGGCGCAGGTCCGGCAGGAATTTCAGCTACACTTGAAGCCAAACGACTGAAATTGAAAACAATTACCCTCGAACAGGATACGCTGGGCGGAACTGTTTATAATTTCCCAAGGGCGAAAATTGTAATGACCTCGCCAATGGATTTGCCGTTATATGGTAAAGTAAAACTGTACGAAACCAGCAAGCCCGAGTTGCTGGATTTGTGGAACGAAGTTTTGTCGAAGAACGAGATTAAAATCAGCGAAAAACAAAAGGTTAATAAGATAACTAAAACGGAACAGGGATTTTGTGTGGAATGTAACAACGGCGAACTGTATACCTCGCAGCGCGTTTTGCTGGCCATTGGCCGGCGTGGAACTCCACGAAAGTTAAATGTTCCCGGTGAAGATTTGCCAAAAGTGGCGTACCGATTGCTAGAGCCTGAGCTTATTTCGGGGAACAAAATATTGGTAGTTGGCGGTGGCGATTCGGCTGTTGAATCAGCCCTGTTGCTGAATGAAACGAACGAAGTTACACTTTCGTACCGAAAAGAAACCTTCTCGCGCCTAAAACCAAAAAACCGCAAAAACCTTGAAGAAGCCATTGAATCAAAGCTTCTGGATGTGATATTGAATTCAAACGTTGTCGCTATTGACGAAGATTATGTGCGTTTGAAAGTTGTACAACAAGATGAGGAGTTGGTAATTGAAAATAACCTGGTTTACATTTTTGCCGGAGGAGAATTACCAACTGAGTTTTTGCGAAATGCAGGAATTGAAATAACCACAAAATTTGGCGAAGCAATATTGAAACACACTTAGAAATTTGAAAAACATTGGAAAACATATCGTAATTTTTGTGGCAGTATTTTTTATTGCTGTAAAATCCATTGCCCAATTGTCGCCGGGAGAATTGTCTGATGTGCATGCCCATTTGGAAGGCCTTACTAACTGTACGAAATGCCATGTGTTGGGAGAGAAGGAAACATCGTCAAAATGTTTGGTGTGTCATTCCGAAATAAAAAATCTCGTGGACCAAAAGAGAGGTTATCATGCATCTGCAGAAGTTACCGGGAAAAAATGTGCAGCATGCCACGGCGAACATTATGGTCGCGATTTCAAGGTGATTCGAATGAACAAAGATACTTTTAATCACAATGTGACTGGATTTAAACTGGAAGCAAAACATGCAGAAATAAGCTGTGCCGATTGTCATAAAGCGGCGTTAATTAAGAACAAAATTTCGCAGAAAAAATCGGCCGGAACTTACCTGGGAATGGGCACCGAATGTATTGATTGCCATACCGACGTGCACCAAAGTACCTTGTCGCAGACTTGCACAGCTTGCCACAATCAGGAGGCTTTTGTTCCGGCTGCTGGGTTTAATCACCAAACAACTGAATTCCCTTTAGTTGGAAAACACCGGGAAGTTGATTGTGCCAAATGTCATGAGAAAACTACGTTGAATGGCAAAGCATTTCAACAGTTTGCCGATGTGCAATTTGCCAGTTGTGCCAGCTGCCACGAGGATGTGCACAACAATAAATTTGGTAACGATTGTCGTAAATGTCACGATGAGTTTTCTTTCACGCAAGTGAAAAATATTGGCGAATTTAATCACAACAACACCGACTATCCTTTGCGGGGCAAACATGTCGCGGTGGATTGTAAAGAATGCCACACCTCGGGAAATCACACAAAAGCAGTACCGCATACTAATTGTACCGACTGCCACTTCGATTTTCATAAAGGGCAAATTGCCAAAAACGGAATTTCTCCCGATTGTAACTCCTGTCATTCTGTTAATGGATTTTCGCCTTCATCTTTTGGCCTTGAGCGGCACAACAAAACTGAATTTGCCTTGACCGGTGCGCATAGGGCAACACCGTGTTTCGAGTGCCATAAAAAAGGTGAAGTATGGAATTTTAAGTTCGAAGAAATTAATTGTGTTACCTGCCACGCAAATATCCACGAGGATAAAATCGGTAGTAAATTTATGCCGGATTCTGATTGTCGGGCATGTCATAACGAAACGATTTGGAGCCAGATCAACTTTGATCACAACAAAACGAATTTTAAGCTCGAAGGAAAACATACAGCGGCGTCGTGCCGCGATTGCCACTTTAACGAGACTGCCGGAGTTTCCGGGCAAAAGTTTGCAGGACTAGCAGCTGACTGTGCGAGCTGTCATGACGATATTCATTTTGGGCAGTTTGAGGAATCTGGAGAAAATGATTGCGAGCGGTGCCATACGTTTAACAACTGGTTGCCCGAAAAATTCAATCATGATAATGCAAGGTTTAAAATCGATGGAAAACATGAGGGGCTGGAGTGTATTGCCTGCCATAAACCCACCGATAATTTAATACGGAATTACATCGTTTATAAATTTGAAGATATAACATGCGCAAGTTGTCATTAATAATTATAATGTTGTTTTCGGTTTACCAACTGAGGGCACAGGATAATCCCCACGGTGAAGATCTTACATTTGATTGCCTCGACTGCCACACTACCGAAGGCTGGATTTTCTCGAAAGCGACGGCACGTTTCTCGCATGATTCAACTGATTTTATGCTTGAAGGCCAGCATGCTTTTACCGATTGCAGAGCTTGCCACATAACCCTGGTTTTTAACGATGCAAAATCGAGTTGTATTGATTGTCATAACGACATGCACAACAACACGCTTGGCTACGACTGCAACCGTTGTCACGATTCGCGCTCCTGGCTGGTGAGCAACATTACCGAAATTCACCAAACCAGCCGTTTCCCATTGCTGGGAGCTCACAACATCGCTGATTGTTCGGACTGTCATACCAGCGCTTCATTGTTGGAATTTCAGCCTTTGGGAGTGGAATGTATAGATTGTCATAGCCAGGATTATTACGCAACCACTGAGCCCAATCATGTTGAGTCCGGTTTCTCGACCGACTGTTTCGAATGCCACCGTATTGATGCATTTTTGTGGTCGGCGCAAGGCATTAATCACGATTTTTTCCCCTTAACAAAAGGACATGCCGTTAGTAGTTGTACCGAATGTCATACTTTGGGAGTTTTTGAGCCTGTTTCAGCCGATTGTTTTAGTTGCCACGAAACTGATTTCGCTTCGGCAACAAATCCATCGCACCAAAACAGTGGTTTTTCAACACAGTGTACCGACTGTCATACAACCGATCCGGGATGGAGTCCGGCACAGTTTACTGTTCATGATGACTATTATTTCCCCATTTATTCGGGCAGGCACCGCGGCGAATGGAACAATTGTTTTGATTGCCACACGCAGCAAAATAGCTACTCAATGTTTAGCTGTACCGATTGTCATGAACACAATCAAACCGAAACGGACAGTCGCCATAGAGATGTAAATGATTACGTATATACGCCAACAAGTTGTTTCGATTGTCACCCAAGAGGTAATGCAGAAGATGATTAAGATACAAAAACCAAATATCAGATTATTCGGATTGTTTCTTTTGTTTTCGGGAACAATGGCCGTGAATGCGCAAGAATCCGGGGAACTTCTCAATGGGAAAGTATCGTACATTACCGGAGAAAATATTTATGTGCGATTTGCCTCCACCGATCAGATTGAAAACGGCGATACCTTGTTTATCCGGGATGAAAATGGCCTAACGCCGGCTTTACTTGTTGATAATAAGTCATCCATCTCATGTTTGTGTTCCAAGCTTGGAGAGCACACGTTTAAGGTCGACGATATTGTTTTTGTCCGAACAAATAATCCGGTTCGTGATATTGTGCAACCGCAACAGGAATTGCCTGAAAAGGATGTCAATGAACAGGTATTGATTACTTCGGAACCAACAAAAGAATCGTCGAGGACACAGGATATATACGGTAGATTGTCGATGTCTTCTTACTCCAATTTTTCTGATGAAGCGGATAATATTCATCGTTTCCGTTATACCTTATCGGCAAAAGCTTCGAATCTGTCGGGATCAAAAATATCTGCTGAAACTTACGTGTCATTCACGCATAAACTGCATCAATGGGATGTGGTGCAGGAGAATCTGAACAATGCTTTGAAAGTATACAGTTTGGCGCTGAAATATGATATCAACGAGTCGGCAACTGTTTGGGCCGGGCGAAAAATAAATCCGCGCATTGCAAATGTTGGAGCCATTGACGGCTTGCAGTTTGAATTTAAATTTAAAAATATGTTTGCCGGAATTGTTGGCGGTTCACGGCCCGATTACCAGGATTACGGCTACAATTTTGATTTGTTTGAATACGGCGCTTACGTTGGGCAAAGCAAAAAAACGTCTAATGGTTTTGTGCAGTCGTCGCTGGCTTTTTTCGAACAGCGAAATTCGGGGAATGTCGACCGCCGGTTTGTTTACATGCAGCACACTAATTCGGCCATTAAAAATCTAAC
>NZ_JBFHGM010000185.1:0-10417 GCF_041583095.1 Draconibacterium sp. | reverse complement strand
ACGCATTCCCAGGGTACGCAACTGGTTGTCAATACTTCGTCCCATTCCCGGGGTAACATTGCTGCCACCAAACATGTAACTTCCCCACGGGTCGATATCGTTGGCAATTGGTGCGCGCCAAACCATAAATTCAGGGCCGCCTTCCAGGTACTCAATATTCTTGTATTTCAACGATTCAAAACTTCCTGTTTTTTTATTAATGGAATAGCTAAAATTGTTGCCACTTATCCGTATATAATTTTCATCTTCTGTAGCAGTAACTTTTTCGTTGTTTTCTTCCTCATCAACAAAATAAAAATCGCTTGGCACGGCAAACTGTTCCCAGGCAATTTCGTGGCCTTTTGGAGCCCAGTTTAAATCTTCTTTTAGAAAAAAAGAAACTTCCAGCAGACACTCCGTTGTCGATTCAATGCGCGGCCTGCGGTAATCAATAGTTACTTCGCCTGTTTCGCCTGCCGGAATATCGCAATCAAAAAATCCGCGCTGACTGGCTTCACCATCTACCGTAATCTGCCAGAATCCTTCCAGCTGATTTAAGTTTTTGAAATGATGACGGTTGGTCACTTTCAGCACTCCGTTTTCAATGTCAACAGCTTCAATTTTTACCGGCTGCCCCGACCGTTTGATTTGATTAATTTCCGGCTGAACAGTTCTGTCGGGCCACACAATTCCATAGGTTCTTCCGCCCAAACCAACAGCATAAAAATCACCGTCTTTTTTATCTTCCTCAAAATTCAGATGCAGTACCAGCCCGGCTTTTTCTTTCTCAATATTATTGATATTAACAGCCCGGTTAAACACCCGCACATCGTCAATTACCATTTTTGACATACGCCCCGAGTGTTCGCCCTGATCCTGTGTTTCGGCCTCGCGACCAATACAAAGCGGGAAAGGTGTTGAGCTAATATTTCCAGAAAACGATGCAGTGGCTAACCGTTTATTATCGATGTAAAGCTGCAATTGACTTCCGTTACAGTTACCGGTGATACGATGCCAGTTTTCATAAAAATCCTCCCCCACTTTTGCTTTAGCAGAAATACGTTCGTTTCCAAACACATAAAATTCAAGCGTTTCATCATCAGCCATTTGAATACCATAACCGTGTGCTCCTTTGGCGACAAAAACATTAGGTTGTGATATTTCGGATGGTTTCACCCAAAAATCAATGGTTAGCTGATTTCCGCTAATATCCAGACTCGGATCGCGGTAAAATTCCACCCAGTCATCATGACCGGAAAATTCAAGCCCCCAACCATAAACACCCTGCTGAAACATAGGGCGTCCCATAATTTGTCCGTCGTTTTTTTGAGGCGAAAGATCAGGCAAAATCCAGCGTGGCGTTTTTATTCCGGGGCTGATCCAGTCCCAAATGGCGCCGCCTGTTAATCGCGGGTATTTCCAAATGTATTCCCAGTATTCGTCCATTCCGCCCAGGCCATTTCCTGTGGCAGCCAGGTACTCATCCATAAACGATGCGCGCATATCGTTGGCTGGCAACACTTTCCCCTGTGCCAGGTTTTTATAATCCACCGGAATCCAGTAACGCGGCCCCACCAAATCCTCGAAAGGAATATAAAAAGCGTTTCCGCCGTACATCCACGCGGGACGGCTCGGATCGATCGCCTTTCCGGTTTTTATTACTTCGTTGATATTTTGTCCGCTGCCCGATTCGTTTCCGGCACTCCAAACAATTACTGCCGGATGATTCCGGTCGCGGTACACCAGTTTGCGCGAACGGTCGCGGTACATCTCGGTCCACTCCGGCTTTTCCGATAACCAGATATTGTTGTGCGCCTCATCGCCCACTTCATCAAAAATGTATATGCCCAGTTCATCGGCCAAAGCCATATATTCAGGTGTTGGCGGATAATGACAGGTTCGCACACAGTTAATGTTGTGCTGTTTCATCAGCAGCAAATCCTGCTTTAAAGTTTCCAACGGTACCGCCTGCCCGTGTTCAGGATGATGCATGTGGCTGTTTACGCCATTCAGTTTTACAGGAACACCATTTACGGTTAAAATCTTATCCATGTACTCCACCTCACGAAAACCAATTTTTTGGGTGAAGGCTTCGGTTACCTTTCCATCCGCATTTTTTAGCTGAACAAGTAGAATAAAAAGATTTGGAAACTCAGCCGACCAATGTGGCGGCTCAACCACCAAAGCAGACAACTGCACCTTAACATTTCCAATCGAATCCACTTCGAAATCTTCATGAAGCGAACCATCTTTTAAAATCGACCGGCCTTCCGAATCATAAACATCAACAATTATTTCGCCCGCTGCCGCCTCCGGCCATTGATTCTGAATATGGGTTTCAACCGATAAAGTTGCATCCTTATAATTTTTATCAAAGTCGGTTACTACATAATAGTCGTGGATAAAAGTTTTTGGCTGGGCATACAATTTTACATCACGAAAGATGCCCGACAAACGCCACATGTCCTGGTTTTCGAGATACGAACCATCGGAAAAACGAATCACCTGAACCGACAGATCGTTTTCACCCTTTTTTATAAACGGTGTGATATTAAACTCTGCCGGTTCAAAACCGCCCTGATTGTATCCAACGCGTCGTCCGTTCACCCAAACATACGAGGCCGATTTTATACCCTCAAAACGCAACATCACCTCTTTGTTTTCCCAGCTTTCAGGAACGGTAAATTTCTTTTTGTAGCATCCGGTCGGATTGTAATAATCAGGAATATTCGGCGCATCGTTCTCAAACGATATGGCTACATTCCGGAATTTCGGATGCCCGTAACCTTCCATTTGCCAGTTCGAAGGAACTTTTATTTCATCCCATCCTGTTGTTTCAAAATCCGGCTGCCAAAAATCTACAGGCACTTGTTTTGGCGTTTCCACCCACTTAAACTTCCACTGGCCGTTTAGCAATTTATAGTTCACGCATTTCTTTGGCATATTCTGAATGGCGTCATCAGCCGATGCGTAAGGAATATGAAATGCATGAGGTGCATTTTGTCCTTTTTCAAACACGGCCGGATTTTGCCAGTCGTTTGGAAGAAAGTCAACTTGTTGCGAAAAAGTACTGAGATAAAATGTGAGAATAAAAAACAAGGTGGTCGCTCGTTTCATCATAGTTGTTGTTTGTCCGATTGTTACCCTTAAAAATACTTTTACTTCCCGAAAAAATACCATAAAGTTCAAATCTTTAACAGAAAAAATGGAAAATTTTATAATTCTCAATCAAAGTAGAATAGTATGAATTAATAACTTTGACTCCCAAAATATTTACGATGAAACCTATTCTGCTATTACCTGTTCTTTCGCTTGTAATTCTTTTTGCATGTAACACTGCTCCGCAAAAAAGCGCTGAAACAACACAAAAACAAACGCCAACTATTCATACACTTTGTGATGATGGTGCGTGGTGCTGGTTTTCCGATCCGCGTGCGATATACACCGATGCCGATAAAATTGTTACCGGTTGGGTAAAAAAAGACGGATCGATTGAGATGGCTTCCTTAAATCCGGAAACCGGTGACACAAAATTCAATACCATTTATTCGCAGCTTGAAGTTGACGATCATGATAATCCGGCTTTTACGATGCTTCCAAATGGAAACCTATTTACCATGTACGCCTGGCATTCAACAGGTAAAGGGGTTTTGAGCAATACCACAACAAAGGGTACTGATATTGAAAGTTTTGGAGAGAACGTGGTTTTCAAACCAAAAACCGAAGAATTGCTGACGAATTTTCCAAGAGAAACTTACACCTATGCCAATCCTTTTGTGTTAAGCGAAGAAGATAATAAACTGTTTGTGTTTGGCCGTTGGATTGGCTATAAACCCAACCTGATTATTTCGGAAGACAACGGCGAAAGCTGGAACGAACAATATGTGGTAATGAGCGATGTTCCGTTTACGCTCAATAACCGGCCTTACGTAAAATATTATTCTGATGGAAAATCCAGGATACACATGATATTTACCGACGGGCATCCACGGAATGAACCAACCAACTCGGTTTATTATTGCTATTACGAAAAAGGTGCATTCTGGAAGGCTGACGGTACAAAAATCTGCGATCTCAGTGAATTGCCTTTCCAGGTAACCGATGCGACAGTGATTTATAAAGCCAATGAAGAAACCGGCCGTGGCTGGATTTGCGATCTCGTTGAAAAAGAAGGTACACCTTACATATTGTACTCCCGTCACCCGCAGGAAACCGATCATCGTTACTATTACGCCTGGTACAATGCCGACACAAAAACCTGGGAAGACCATGAAATTTGCAAAGCCGGGAAATGGTTTCCGCAAACGCCAGAAGGCCAAACGGAGCGCGAACCGCATTATATGGGCAACATGACTTTCAACCCGAATAAACCCAACGAAATTTACCTGTCGCGAGAGATAAACGGCGTTTTTGAAATTGAAAAACGTACTACGCGCGATGGTGGAAGTTCGTGGGATATTGAGCCAATTACACAAAATTCAACATTGGATAATGTACGGCCATACATCCCCCGCTATCAGCCAAAAGATGCAAAAACAGTGGTATTATGGATGGAAAACAACAAATACATTCATTACACCGATTACGATTGCAGCATAAAGTATTACGTTGAACCATAGAAAGATAAATCATTGGGCATTGGATTTATAGATTTTCTAATCTTGATTAACGATTTTTGATTGCAGAAGGAATTGCAGATTGAAAGGTTATGAGTCATTGAACTTTTTTAATTTGGCAATTTAATAGTTTTACAATCTTGAACCATTTTTTCTAAAATAGCATCTTTTTGCCCATTCGCTTTCTAAACAGAATTAAAAGTATAATTTTGCGTGTACGCTAACGGAAATCTATTAACTAATAAAATTATTTCATGAAACATCTATCAACTGCAGCAGCCGCACTGGCAATTCTGTTTTCAGCATGCACGGGCAGCAACCAAAAATCAACTGATTCTGAAAAAGAAAAGAATATGTTTACGGGAGCAAAAGGAGAAGTGAAAATTATGACCCTCGACCCGGGACATTTTCATGCAGCTTTGGTACAAAAATCGATGTACGACCAGGTTGATCCGGTTGTAAACGTTTATGCACCTGATGGTGCAGATGTAGAGGATCACCTGAAACGAATTGAAGGCTACAACACGCGCGCCGAAAACCCAACATCATGGGTAGAAAAGGTTTATAAAGGTGCTGACTACCTTGAAAAAATGCTGGCAGAAAAACCCGGCAACGTTATGGTAACGGCAGGAAATAACGGAAAAAAAACCGATTATATTTTAAAAACGGTTGAAGCCGGAATTAATGTGCTGGCCGATAAACCAATGGTAATTACGCCAGAGGAATTTTCGAAACTTGAAAAAGCATTTCAGGTGGCCGAGGAAAATGGGGTTTTGTTGTACGATATTATGACCGAGCGCCATGAAATTACCACCATGCTGCAGCGCGAATTATCGCAACTTCCTGAGGTTTTTGGCACGCTTGTGAAAGGAACTGAAGAAGAACCTGCAATAACAAAAGAAAGTGTGCACCACTTCTTTAAATATGTTTCGGGAAATCCGCTAAAACGTCCGGCATGGTTTTTCGACACAAATCAACAAGGCGAAGGTATAGTTGACGTGAATACCCACCTGGTTGACTTGATCCAGTGGGAAGCTTTTCCTGAAGTTATTTTATCGAAGGAAGATGTTGAAATTGTTTCAGCCCGTCGCTGGACCACTGATCTTACTCCCGAGATGTTTAAAAAGGTCACCTATCTTGATGAATATCCGGAATATTTGAAAAAAGATGTTGATGGGGATATTTTAAAAGTCTACTCTAACGGAGAGATCAATTACAAGCTTAAAGGAATTCATGCCAAAGCATCGGTAATCTGGAATTTCCAGGCTCCGGAAGGTGCGGCAGATACCCACTACTCGATTATGCGTGGAACCAAATGTAACCTTGAAATTATTCAGGGAGAAGCAGAAGGTTATAAGCCAAAACTGTACATTGAATCGACCAACGCTGATGTGAAAGAATTTGCCGGAAGTCTGAATAATGCAGTTACCGGCCTTGCAGAAACCTACCCGGGAATAGCTGTAGAAAAAATTGGCGATAACAGGTGGGTAATGAATATCCCGGAAGAGTACAGTGTGGGTCACGAAGCCCATTTCGGACAAGTAACCGAAAAATATCTGAAGTATTTAGTTGATGGTAAACTTCCGGAATGGGAAGTACCAAATATGATTGTAAAATACTACACCACTACCGAAGGTTTGAAGGCTGCTTTAAATAACGAATGATGATTAACGAAAGTCGATTGCAGATTTAAGAAGTATCTTCCTTAATAATAATCTGTCATCAAAAATCATTAATCGATATACTCAAACCGGGTACCATTGATTTCAATAATTTTGAAAAAAATTGAGGGTTTCACTGTTCGTGAAACCCTCAATAATATTAGCCGCGCAAATCTTTTAAATCTGCGTTCTCAACGTTCTAATCTCTTAAATAAACAAATTCAAATTCGACTGGTCAGCTTCTTCCAGATAAGTAGCCACACCGCCAATTTCAACACCTTCCATTAATTCTTCTTTATCAACGCCCATCACATCCATCGACATTTGGCACGCAATCATTTGCACACCATTTTCCATGGCAGTCTGAAGCATGTCTTCCAGCGAGTCCACCTTTTTAGCCAGCATGCGCTTTTTCATCATTTTGGCACCCACTCCCATCATGTTCATTTTCGAGAGTTTCAAATCGCCGGCATCTTTGGCCATCATCGTACCAAACATTTTGCTCATCATGTCCTTTTCAACATGTGGTTTGTCTGATTTTTTGATCACATTCAGCCCCCAGAAAGTGAAGAACAACGTTACTTTGCTTCCCATGGCTGCCGCCCCGTTGGCAATTACCAGCGATGCCAGCGCACGATCCATATCGTCGCTAAAAACCACCATGGTTTTATTTTTTGCCGGTGCCGCACTTGTTTTCTTACTGCTTTCCTCTTGCTTTTTGCCTTTTTCAATCAGGGCTTTTACTTTTCCCTTTTCAGCAGAAACCGAAACCAGCTTATTACCGGTCATGTTACACCACGACTTCACATCTTTCATAAAACCCATGTCGGTGGCAATTTGCTCCAATCGCTCCCCGGGTTTAATATTTTCAATTTCCTGTTTTAGCTTCAAAATCGGTCCGGGGCACTGTAAACCGCAAGCATCAACCTGAATGGTTTTTACCGGTGCTCCTCCAATTACAGCCTGTCCATTATCCGCTTTTCCGCGATAAATATGGTCGTTTTTGGTAATGTAGTTGGCCTCGAAAATATCTTCGTTACTCTGTTTGCGAATCGAGTGCTCGTAAGTTTTATATCCTCCGCTAAGGTTGTACACTTCGCTAAAACCCGATTGTGTAAGAATCCGGCAGGCAATGTAACCGCGCAAACCAACACCGCAATAAACAATTATCTTTTTGTCTTTTGGCAATTCATCCAATCGGCCACGCAAATCGTCAACAGGAATATTCACCGAACCCTCAATATGTCCCAGTTCATTTTCTGCTGCAGTGCGAACATCAAGCAATACAATGTTTTCTGAATGAAAGTTATGAATCTCATCCCAGCTTACGATTTTAAGTTTGCCGCTCACGATATTTTCTGCCGCAAAACCCGCCTGGTTTACCGGATCTTTTGCCGATGAGAAAGGAGGTGCATAAGCGTGTTCAATGTCTTGTAAATCATAAATACTTCCGCCTTGTTTCAACACCGTTGCAATCAGGTCGATTCGTTTGTCAACTCCTTCGTAACCGATCATTTGCGCGCCATACAATTTCCCGCTTTCAGGGTGGAAAAGGATTTTCAGCGTATAAGGCAAAGCATCGGGGTAATAACCGGCATGCGAGGCACCGTGAATGATATTGGCCGTGTAAGCCATCATTTCATTCTTCAGCGTTTTTTCAGGAATACCGGTTGATGCCACAGTAATATCGAACACTTTGGCAATTGCCGTTGCGATGGCACCTTTGTACTTCCGCGTATTTCCGCTAACAATATTGTCGGCAACAATACGGCCTTGTTTGTTGGCCGGACCAGCCAAATAAATATTACTCAGTTTGCCTGTAATCGGATGCGGAAAAGCCATCGCATCACCCAACACATAAATGTTTTCATCGTTACTCAACAAATATTCGTTGGCAATGATTCCGCCATTTGGAGCGAGCTCCAACCCGGCTTCGCGAGCCAGTTTATTCTCAGGTTTTACTCCAATCGACAGAATTACCAGATCCGTTTCAATCTGTCGTCCCGATTGTAAAGTTACATTCAACACGCCATCTTCGCGTTTAAACGAGGTAACTCCGTCTTTTAAAAAGAATTCCACCTGTTTTGTTTTCAGGTGCTGGTGAACTACTGCCGCCATTTCGTAATCGAGCGGTGCCATCACTTGCTTCGCCATTTCTACGATAGAAACTTTCATCCCCAAATGGTGCAGGTTTTCGGCCATCTCAAGTCCGATAAAACCGGCGCCAACTACAACGGCTCTTTTTGGTTGATGGTCGTTGCAGTAGGCCTTAACCTTATCGGTATCGGCAACATTGCGTAAGGTAAAAATCGATGGATCTTTAATTCCGGAAATCGGTGGTTTGATCGGCTCTGCGCCCGGCGACAATACCAGCTTATCGTACGATTCGGTATACTCTTCGCCGGTTTCCACATTGCGTACAACAACCGCCTTATTTTCGCGATCAATTTTTACCACTTCGTTAAAAACCCGAACCTCAACGTTTAGGCGGGCTTTAAAACTCTCGGGTGTTTGCAAAAGCAACTTTTCCCGATCTTTAATAACATCTCCGATATAATAGGGCAATCCGCAGTTTGCATATGAAATATGTGCTCCACGTTCAAACATTATTATCTCCGCCTGCTCGTCTAAACGACGCAGCCTGGCCGCCACTGTTGCACCACCGGCAACTCCTCCAATGATTAAATATTTAGACATTTCGTATTGTTATATGTAGATATCTATATTTTTAGAACACAAAAATACATAATTAACTTTTGCTCATTTTAAACACAAATGGCGGGTGGTAAAAATTAACACAAATTTAGCAGTCAAACGTAATGACTTTGAAGGTACGGATTGGAGCAAAAAAAAACAGCTCTTTTAAAATGAATTAAAAGAGCTGTTTCCCTGAGAAGTAATTTCCTAAACTATTTAACCGGCTTATCAACAACCAATCGTTTCGTTTGACTGGCCAGCTTGTAAGCTACCGAAAACGCATATTGTGTAACCCTTTTCATTTTATGGTAATCGATTTTATCCAGCTCATCAGTAATTTCGTGATAATCGTCGTGCAGACCGGTTGACAAACCAAGAATCGGCACACCGTTTTTATAAAAGTGGTAGTAATCACTGCGGGTTAAAAAGGCTTTTGTCAATTCATCGCTCGGTACAAGTCCCAGGTCTTCACAAACCTCATCGCTGATATCCAACAGCTCTGAACTTTGCCGTCCGGAAATAATGTACATTCCGTTAGGACCGGCTAAACTTTTTGAATTCACATCCACTGAATCCAGTTCCGTTTCTGCCGAGCGACCAATCATGTCAAGGTTAATATCCACCAGTGTATTTTCCATCGGTATAACCGGATGCTGTGAGTAATAATCAGAACCCAGCAGCCCCTTTTCTTCGCCGGTTACCCAGGCAAAAACGATGCTGCGTTTGGGTTTCTTTTTCATGCTTTGAAATGCCTCGGCAATTTCCAACAGGGCAACAGTACCTGATCCGTTATCGTCTGCACCATTATAAATACCGCCTTCGCCGTCTGTTCCCAGATGGTCGTAATGAGCGGTAAAAACAATGCACTCTTTCTTTAATTCCGGATCGCTGCCTTCAACCACTGCGATGACATTCTTTCCGACAATTGATTCATTTGATTTAATCAGATTAATTTCAGTTGTTAAATTGTTTATGGCAAATGATTTTGGGCTATTACTTTCGAGTATCTCCTGTTGTAAGCCATCCAAAGTTTTCCCTGATCCTTCCAACATTTTATTACCCAGTTCTTCCGTTCCAAAGATCAATCTTATAGGAAGAATAAGCGAGCTTTTTGCTCCTTTTAGGGTCAGACTACCACCGGTTGCATATTTTCGTATACTTTCAATGTATTCGGGATTTGGATTCATCGGATCGTTCACCAAAATCACCGCTTTTGCGCCTCCCATCATGGCTCTCGACATTTTTTTCATTTCGGTATCCATGTCAGGCCCGGATCCTTCTTTAGCCTGTTCGAGGGTGCGGGTCATCACCAACACAATCTTACCCTTTAAATCCAGGTCTTTTGTATCGTTATATTTTGTATCCTCGTTGTACCAACCATAACCGGCAAACACCACTTCCCCCGAAATGGTGTCGTTTTTTGGAGGCCCTCCCAGAGAAAAAATATCTTTTGTTTGGTAACTT
>NZ_JBFHGM010000184.1:0-10492 GCF_041583095.1 Draconibacterium sp. | reverse complement strand
GGTGTAAGGCCGATAAACCAACCATCCGAGTTATTTTGCGTAGTACCTGTTTTCCCGGCAAACTCTCCCGGGATTTTATAAATGGTACGGATTCCTCGTCCGGTTCCACCGTCTACAACGGCTTCCATCATATTAATTACGGCCCTGCAATTTTCAACCGAAACTACTGGCTCGTTGGCCAATTCATAATCAAAAGTTTTAAGAACTTTCCCATTTTTGTCAGCAATTTGCAACAGGTAATTCGCTTTAACCGGTTTCCCGTCGTTTACAATGCCGGCAAAAGCTTCCACCATTTCTTTTAGTGATACTGAAGCTACTCCAAGTGCCAGAGAAGGGTAGTCGGGAAGATCGGCCGATATTCCCAGATCTCTTGCAATATCAATGGTTTCATCAATTCCCGCTTCCAAAAGCACATCAACCGAAACAGTATTTAACGATTTTGCCAGAGCTCCTTTCATGGAGTAGTAGCCACCATATTCGTTGTGCGAATTCCGCGGTGCCCAGTCTTTATATTCCTCGTAAACCTTGTATTGATTTACAAAATAAGTATCTGCCGATATATCTTCTTCCAAGGCTGCCAGGTACACAAACGGTTTAAATGTTGATCCGGTTTGTCGCGGCGCCGTAACATGGTCGTACTTAAAAAAACGGTAATCAATTCCGCCAACCCATGCTTTTAAATGCGAAGTGTGCGGATCGATAGCAATAAATCCGGCATTTAGCATTTTCAGGTAGTGTTTTAATGAATCGAGGCGCGAAACCTCCATACTTTCAACTCCATCCCAGGTAAATAACGATGCATGCGTTTTTGCCGAATATTTTTTCAACTCATCAGCGTAGCTGTCTCCGCTGGTATTCAGGTTCTGAATAGCACTTTTTAATACTTCCGGCTTCTCTCTGAAAATATCTCTCGATTTCCAGTGGTCATCAAATACCTTTTGCAGGTTTTTCATGTACTCTTTTACCGACTGTTGTGCGTAAAGCTGTAGGTTGTAATCAATACTTGTGGTAATCTTTAAACCATCAGTATACAAGTTGTAATGTTCGCCTTTTTCATTAACATTGTCCTCGCACCATTCCAGTAATTCGGGTTTTAAACGCTCCAGAAAATACGGAGCAGGTCCCTGATTATATGAAATCAGGCGGTAATGCATTCCAAGCGGCTTTTCTTTGTATTTGGCAGCATCGGCAGCATTCAGGTAATTATTCTTTACCATCAGGTCGATCACCACATTGCGGCGGCCTAAGGCACGCTCGGGATGTGTTCGCGGATTGTAATAGTTGTTGGCTTTTAACATCCCCACTAAAACTGCCGCTTCATGCACATCCAGACTTTTTGGCGATTTAGAGAAAAAACGCTCAGCAGCTACCTCAATTCCAAAAGTGTTTTCGGCAAAAGGAACAGTGTTAAGGTATAAAGCCAGAATTTCCTGTTTATTATAAATACGCTCTAAACGATAGGCAATAATTGCTTCGCGCAGTTTATTCACCGGCATCGACAATGGTCCGTAATCAACCCGTGGAAACAGGTTCTTGGCAATTTGCTGACTAATGGTACTTCCACCTCCGGCAGCATCGTTGCGTAAAATAATAGACTTAAAAAGTACCCGCGCCAATGCAATTTCATCAATACCGCGATGTTCGTAAAAACGCGAATCTTCAGTAGCAACAAGGGCATTAATTACATTGGGCGAAATTTCGTCGAAAGAGACATAACTTCTGTTTTCCACGTAATACCGGCCAAGTATTTTTCCGTCGACAGAATAGACTTCCGAAGCCAGTGGGTTATTGATCTGATGTAACTGTGTTTTAGAAGGAACCGGGCCTAATACGCCCAGGAAAACCAGGATAAAGAACAAACATCCGAGTAAGAATAGTACTACTCCGGCTTTAAAAATAAAACTGAGCAGCGGATATTTTTTACCTGTTTTTTTCGATTTCCCTTTCTTTCTGTTCACCGGCTTTTTGGTCCGGGAAGTTGTATTTGTTGTCTTTTTTGCCACGCGACAAAAGTATTATTTTAAACAATGTTCTTGTTTATCAAACTAAAATGAATTGAAAATATTATAAACGAGGCTTTGTTTATATTCTAATTGTTAAACAATCATTTCTTTTACGAAATACCAGGTCATCATACCCGATGCAATAAGTTTCAGTAATGTCCCGGCCAAAAAACCCATAAACGAACCAAAACCCGATTTTAAGGCGGCTCCCGAGTCTTTTCCGACAGTAAGTTCACCAACAACAGCACCTATAAACGGACCGATTATTATGCCAAAAGGAGGAAAGAAGAACATTCCTATTACCAGGCCGATAATGCTGCCCCAAACGCCACGTTTACTTCCGCCGAATTTTTTGGTTCCCCAGGCCGGAATCAGGTAATCGAGTGCATACACTACCACCGTAATGATAGCCCATATAATCAGAAACTTTGAAGAGAACTGATAACGTTCGGTGAAATGAAGTAACAGAAGGCCAATATAACTTAAAGGAGGCCCCGGAATGATGGGTAAAACGCAACCTAAAACTCCACTGATAATAAAAAGTGCTCCTAAAACGATTAATAGAATGTCCATATTTTAAAATTAATTACGGGCGTAAAAATAGTGTTTCCTCTTTATCGGGTTGAAAATATTCGGCAAACAAGCGTTTATCTTCGGCGTTTACCAAACCACGGAATACTTGTGAAATACATTAGCACTACAGAAAGGGCCATAACAAGTGCACTTAGAAGCAATAGATTATTTCGCTCTAAAAGATAGATGGAATGTTCGCGAATTTGTTGCCAGTAGGTTACGGTTAGCAGCACCATCGCATTGTTAATGGAGTGACCGATAATAGCAACAAA
Source organism: Draconibacterium sp. (assembly GCF_041583095.1). Lineage (NCBI taxonomy): Bacteria > Pseudomonadati > Bacteroidota > Bacteroidia > Marinilabiliales > Prolixibacteraceae > Draconibacterium > Draconibacterium sp. The sequence goes on along the minus strand of NZ_JBFHGM010000184.1, from coordinate 7,644 downwards.
AATATTATTGGTGCGCAACATTAACCAGCCCAGCAGTAGCCCCAGCAGAAACGTAGCCGGCATTTGCCAAGGATTTAAATGAAAAAGGGAAAATAAAAGTGCCGACATAAATACGGCAACAAAACCATTGTAATTCTTCCGGAAACCATTAAATATCAGGCCTCTGAAAATAAGTTCCTCAATAATTGGAGCAATAACCGCCACTTTCAGGAAAGCGCCCATAAAACCATAGTCGCCTTCAAAAATACGATCGAAAAGTTCCCAAAACCAGGGTGGGGCAGGCAACAGCTTTTCAACCCATATGTTAACGTCTTCCAGAATGTTATGTGCGCCCCAAAGAAAGGTTACGATTGGAATAAATACCAAGGGATTAAAAAGTTTAATGGGAAAGATCTCCAAAAACGGAGCTTTTGCTTTTCGGATTCCATATAGTAGGATAAACACTACAGAACCAACGCCAAGTGCAATTTTTTTAACGGGATTATAAAGGTATTCGGTACCCTTGTAATAATCAATTAACGCCAAAGGAAAATCAACAACGGTTTGAATAAAAATGTAAAGAATAACAAGGTGAATGCCCTGTAAAATGGTTGGATAATATTTAATACGGTACTGTTCCATACGGATAATAAATATAGTACAATCCGCAAAACAAATGTTAACCAGAGTGATTTTTTACAAACGATTTCGGGCCGCAAGCAGCTTTTTACCCGTTTTGAAGGTAAAGTAGCGCTGAGCCACGTAGCTGTAAACAATTACCAGAATGGTAGTTAGGAGTTTTGAAAGCGTAGCGTACAGACCGCAATATTCAACAAAGAATTTCAGAAAAATATAGTTAAGCAGAATCGATCCGCCTACGGTAAGCAAATACCTGAACAGTTGAATGCGCCCTTTTAATTCCGACGCAGTAAACGTTACATACTTTGCCAAAAAGAAGCCTGTTGTAAAGGTTATCGGAAAAACAATTAGAAAAGCGGCAATGTGCGGACTAATTGCAATAAAACCCAAATCAACGATCTGCATTTTGATTACAAAACGGTAGAAGATAAAATACAAACTGATGTCGAGCAGCGTGTTAACTCCACCGGTGGCGGCATAGCGAAAGATTTCGCGCGGAAGAAATTGCAGGAATGGAAAATAAAACCAATCAACAAAGTTGATGATCATTTTTCCTATTTTCTCCAGAATGTTTCGCATGCTTTACTCTAAGAATTGAGCTGTAAAGAAACAAAAAATACTTTGATACCGGCAAACTACAAATCAGAATACAAAAAACAGGGGGTAAAGTCTGTGGTAAAATTTGGTGCAAAACGACTGAAATATTTAAGAATGATGATTAACGATTTTTGATTGCAGATGTGTTTGTCATTGGCTGTAAACAGCTTCTTCATAAAGTTTAACTTACGCTCAATTTAACAGTTTTACAATTTATCATATTATCAATTTCCCTAATTACAAATCAGGCCGTTGACGCAGTTGTTTTTTAGTTGCTTGTTGTTTTTTCTTCTCCAATCGTTTTAATTTCGACGAAATTGTTGGCTTTGTTTTAACTCTACGTTTAACAGGAGTTAAGGCCTTTTCTATCAGCTCTATAAGCTTGGTGATGGCTTGCTGTTTGTTTTTTAACTGGCTGCGTTCGCTGCTCTCGAAAAGCACAATTACTCCTTCAGAATTTATTCGGTTCTTTAATTTAGTGGCAAGCTTTTGTTTTTGAGTTTCGGTAAAAACAGCGGTGTCAATCAGGTCAAAACGTAGTTCTATTTTAGTGTTAACCTTGTTCACGTTTTGTCCGCCGGGACCGCTACTACGGATGGCCGAAATCTTTAATTCATTTATTATTTGGTCTTTTTGTGTTTCCGAAAGTCTCATATTAAGTGTGCTGTGCCTATAAATTCTATGCAACAAAAGAACACGGATTTTTTTAATTATCAAATCATTATATGGATTAAAACAGATTACAAGTTTTAATACCGAGATATGAAACCCTACTGCAACAGTCGGGTATACTGTAACCTTTACTGTAATTAAATGGTATATAACACATAAAAATACCGGACTCCGGTCCATAGGTAGTTCAAAGTATTAACCATTTTTCCTCCAGTACTTTTTTAGAAAGCTTTTCCCTCACACTTGTTTTGATAGTTAAACTAAACCTGGCGAAAGTGAATAAAAACAAAAACTTTAATATCGGTAATGGATCTAGAATTGCTGTTATTGGCGGTGGTCCGGCCGGAAGTTTCTTTGCTTACTTCGCACTTGGTTTTGCCGAACAAAGAGGAATCAACATCCACATTGACATTTACGAAGCAAAGAATTTTCATGTAGCCGGCCCGGCAGGTTGTAACCGTTGTGGGGGAATCGTTTCAGAGTCATTGATTCAGGCCTTATCCTCCGACGGAATTGTTCTGCCAGCGAACGTTGTACGTCGCGGAATCGAATCGTATAAGCTTCATATGGAGCAAGGTGCAACCTTAATTGAAACACCATTAAAAGACCAAAAGATCGCCTCCATGTTCAGGGGATTTGGCCCCCTGGGAAGTGAAAACATTGACTCGGTTAGTTTCGACAATTATTTATTGGAGCTCTGCCAGGATAAAGGAGTTCATACCATTTATGAAAAGGTAAGCGGTTTGGAACGAAACGAGACTGGGATTACCGTTCAAACGAAAACTAATATAGCGAATTACGACCTGGTTGTTGGGTCGGTGGGATTAAATCCACGCTCATTTTCTTTGTTTAAAAAAGTTGCTCCGGCTTTTATTCCTCCTGAAACCACAAGAACTTATATCTGCGAATTTAAACTGGGCAACGAACTGATTAATCAATATTTTGGGAATTCGATGCACGTGTTTCTTCTCAATCTTAAAAACATAAAATTCGGGGCACTTATTCCAAAAGGACAATACGTAACCCTGGTTTTATTGGGAAAGCAAATTACCGGAGAGATTGTTGACAGCTTTCTATACAGCGAGGCCGTTCAGCGATGTTTCCCAAAAGGACTGGATATTGACAAAAATATGCCTTGTCAGTGTTTCCCGGGTATTAATATTAAGAATGCGCATTATGCCTATTCTGACCGTGTGGTGCTGATTGGTGACTCCGCATCATCAAAACTGTACAAAAACGGCATTGGAGCAGCTTATATAACCGCCAAAGCGGCTGCAAAAACTGCGTTGTTCAGTGGAGTGTCCGAATCTGATTTTAAAAGGCACTATCAACCTGAATGTACCCGCTTAAACAGAGACAATGCCATTGGGAAATTTATTTTCTGGGTGACTACGATCATCCAAAGATCATCAGCGCTCAAGAAAGGAATATTTCGAATGGTAGTTAACGAACAGAAGAAGGTAAACGACAAAAGAAGAATGAGCTCGGTTTTATGGGATACGTTTACCGGAAGTGCGCCTTACACCGATATTTTAAGGCGGGTATTGCATCCCGCAACAATACTGTTATTACTGGCGAATATGGTAAATGGCATATTTAAAAAGCCAGAGAAGGGAACTGAGTAAGAATTCGCTTTGAAAGGGTTAGGAATCGAACTTAGAAGAGCTCAACTATAAATACTCCATATCGTTAGCCATCTTTTGCAAGCGCCATTCGCTTAACTGTTTAACCCGGTTTAAAACGTTTGAAGTAACCCGGTTATGCACACTTTCCCAAATTTTATTTACCAGCTTGTTGGCCTCTTTTTCTTTTCCGTAAAAATTAAAACTCACGGCAAATATGAGCTGGGATTGAGCAATTTCGCCCATCTCTTCAATCGGTGAACGTACGTACATAACAAAAATACCAATAGGGTATCCTCCGGTGCAGTCGTACAATAAATAGCGGGCATTATCAAAATCAAATGCATCGGGTGTGCTTTTAATTCGTATTGAATGCAGCTTAAACAAGGGAATTAAGTTCATGCCCAGAAAGCTCTTTTTTAAACCAAAAGGATACTTTTTAAGACCAAACGGAAGAATCTCGATATTTTCGATCTCATTATTAATACGTTCAACTTTGGCAACGTGGTTGGGCCAGCAGGTTGAATCGCCGTTCCAGTTGAGTAATTCATTGAAGATATAGCCAACCGGGGCATTTACGCCAATTTTATGAACGTTTAAAACAAAGTTTTTATTTACATCGATACCTACACGCTGCAGCACCCGCCTGTTGTATTCTTTACGGTTTTCTTCCGATTCAAATTTAATTAAAGTCGGCTTTTGGGGCTTATTTATTAGGAAATTCCTTATATCGGAAAATACATTTTTACTCCTTGATGGTGGATTTAAACTAATCGGTGAAGATTCCTTATAATTGGTCATTTACGAGTAAAAGTGTTGAATTATTTCGAATAAATATGAATCTAATAACTTCGTCAGTGACGTAATAATTTGATTTTTAAAGTACGAAATAACCGAATGAAAAACAATGAAGTGATGAGATAATATAAATTACTTTCTCATTTAATATTAGCCGTTTTTGCTGATATTCAGCAATTGAGCCGTATCGTCGATAATAATGTTTTTGCCATTAAGTGTAACAATGTTTTCTTTCTCAAATTCTTTCAGAAACTTAATGGCGCTTTCTGCCGAAATAGACGCAAAATCAGCAATATCCTGGCGGGTAAGAAACTCAAATATATTCTTCTTCAGAAACTCTTCCTGGCTTAGGTAGAGCAGGGCAGAAGCCAGTTTCCCTCGCATTTGTTTATACGAAATATTTCTGATCACCTCAAACAAATGCCTTTCGTTACGGTAGTTTTGCGAGGTAATCTTTAAGGCAAATTCCGGGTTTTCCAACAGAATCTTTTTCAGGCTTTCTTTTTCGATCATACAAATTTGGGTATTGCTGATTGCCTGTGCCGAATAGGTGTGAACCGGTTCGCCAAACACCGACGAAAACGCCAGGAATTCGCCTTCGGAAGCTACACTAATACTCATGTTTTTATCAATTCCGGTTTGCAGGTATACTTTTACCAATCCCTCAACAACGTACATTACATAAGGTGCAAACGCCCCCTGTTTAAAAATCGTTTCGCCTTTTAGGTACTGAACGCGGGTTTTGTAGGCATTCAGTTTGTCTAAATTTTGTATGTTATCTGTAAAATCCAATTCTGAGTCCGTTATTTCTCCAAATTTACATAAGAATTACGATTAACCAAGCCAAAACTATCAAACGACAGGAATGAAACTGTCAAATTTCAGTTTACGAACCGACAGACTTCAGGGCTATTTTTACGGTTTGTGTTTTCCAGCGATTTATCTTTGTCGTATTGATTTTTCATAATGATATTGATTTTAATAAGGTTTGAATAGAGGGGAGATAAAACAGAGTTGCACTATTATTTAGGCACTCTGTTTTTTTACAAGAAAAAAAATGAAAAAAGTAGCCATACCTATAGCGAACAAAAAAATTAGCGAGTACCTGTGCGGGTGTTCGCACTTTGCCTATTATGATATGGACACAAAAAATACGACCATTTCTAAAAAAGAAGTTATCGACTTCTCCAATGCAGATGAAGTTCGCTTGTGGATTAGAAATAACGGCATAACCGACATTATTCTTCACCGCATAAAAAAAGAATTGATTGGCATTTTTACTTCAGAGAAAATTAATTTGTTTGTAGGTGTGCCAATGGTTTCGGCCGGGCAAATAATTGAGGCCTATCGTTGTGGAAAACTGGAATCGGATAAAAAAATTATAACAGAAATAACAAATTAAAACGAACACAAATGAAACTTTTAAGAACAGGATTACCTGAAATAGAATCGGCAGCAGAATTGGAAAAAGTACTGGCCGAAAACGAAAATGTAATGGTATGTTGTGGCCGCATGGGCCCTATGTGTTTCCCGGTATACAATGTTATGGAACGTTTGGAGAAGGAGCGTAGCAACGTAAAATTTATGGTTATGGCTTTTGATAATCCCGAGGCCGCGCCAATTCGTAATGCACCTGAATGCAGCGGTTTTATGGGACTTCCGTTCACCATGTATTACAAAAACGGAAAAGTGGCAAAAGCAACTACAAGTATCCAAACTCACGAGCAGGTTACTGCTATTCTCGACGAGCAGTTTGGTAACTAATAATTGAAAAGTAATGGCAAAACAAGAAGTAAAAGTTAGCTGGAAAGATAAAATGGCTTTTGAAGCCGAAGTAGATGGACACAAAATAATGCTCGACGCTGCGGAAACTGTTGGTGGCGAAAACCGTGGTCCGCGGCCGAAACCGCTTATGCTTACGGCACTTGCCGGCTGCACGGGAATGGATGTGGTATCGATTCTGAAAAAAATGCGCGTTGAGGTGGAAGACTTTAATGTAACTGTTGAAGGTGATTTAACCGACGAGCATCCGAAACAGTATTATAAAATGAATGTTATCTATACCTTTAAAGGTAAAGATCTTCCTTTGGAGAAACTAAAAAAAGCAGTTAGTTTGTCGGAAGAAAGATATTGTGGAGTAAGTGCGCTTTACAGAAAAGCGATCGAAGTTACTTCTGAAATTAAAATTATAGAATAAAGTTATGTCGACTACACTAATTGTAATTGCGGTTGTTCTTGCCGCGTTGGTAGCATTAATTGCAGTAAATTATTTTCGAATGAAAAATGCCAAACCGGTGGCAAACAGCAAACGGATTAAAGTGCTGAATAATAAAAACTTTAAGGCAGCAACAAAACGCGGAGTTGTATTGCTCGATTTTTGGGCTCCCTGGTGCGGACCATGCAAAATTATTGCACCTACCTTAAACGAAATTGCCGACAGCCAAACTGATTTTATGGTGGCAAAAGTTAATGTAGACCATAACCAGCAACTGGCACAAAAATTTAAAGTCCGCAATATTCCAACCATGCTGATTTTAAAAGACGGTAAAGAAGCCGGTCGTATTGTTGGTGTAAAAACCAAACGTACCATTCTGAAAGAGATTGACGCTGTAATGGCAGGATAAATCAGGCAACTAAAAAACCACATATACCGAGAGCCGCTTATCATTTATATTGATGGGTGGCTTTCTCTTTTTAGCAGCTTTCCCATGCCTGGTTCAGAAAAGCTGATTATTGCTAAGTATTTTTGTTGACGATTTCAAACCTTTTAAGAGCTGAAATTAAGGAGATTATTTGCTATTACCTACAGGGAATGAGCTATTTTTGAAACATAATTAAGAACACAAAACAAATCACAGATAGAGTCGCTTTCGACTAATTTACAAGCCTGAAATTTTCAGGCTTTTTTTCTGTAAGTCACTTTGGTAAAACGAAAAGATTCATGCAGAGATCAATAAGTCTTGGCAAAGCACGCAAAACAGACCTTATACTTTCGCGAATTTTGCGCTCCATCTTTTCCTGGAGTGAAACAATATTGATATCCTTTCATTCCGGTTGTTGAATCCCGGAAATCGTGAATGTTTTTTCGGGAAGTCCCTCAGGCTTATGTATATTGCCATTCAAATTTTGCCGGAAGAACCACTTGACATCAATCGGCTTTATTCACCAGACGACCAAATATTTTGTAGGCATTGAAGGATCACCCGTAAAATCCGGTGGAATAAAAATTTTATAGAAGCAAGAGAAGAACTGTAACTTTCTGCCTGCCGGCGGCTTTCATCTTTGCCCCCGACGAAATGTCGGGATTTCCGCTTTGCTCCAACTTGAAGCAAAGACG